>CANHRF010000018.1 GCA_947463335.1 Actinomycetota bacterium | reverse complement strand
TGAATATCAAAGAAGGGGCGTGAACCAGTCTTCTCGCGCTCGGCCATCTCATCAATTGTCACCATAATTGAATGCGGGAGTTCTTCGCGCGCATCACGCATCGCAGCTTCACGAATCAACTCGCAGATCAATTGTTCTTGCCCTTGATCACTCGTCATATCTTCTGGGTAGAAAGCCGGACCGATCGGAAGAGTCTTACCAATCAAATTTGCCAATAAATCAATCTGTGAATGAATGGCGGCAGAAACAGGAACGATCTCATCCCAAGTAAATCCCTTAGCTAAATCATTGATACCTGCCAGGCGCAGCGCTAACTTCTCTTTCGAGATCAGATCGGTCTTTGTTACCAAGGCAAATTTCTTAGCGCGGGGGTGCTTAGCAATTTCCTGAGCCAGAAAAACATCACCAGAACCTGATGTCTCATCAGCTGGCAAACACATCAGCACTACATCAACCGAATCTAGACTCTCACCGACGACCGCATTTAGGCGATGGCCCAATAAAGTCTTTGGCTTATGGATACCTGGGGTATCAACAAGTACTGCTTGAAAAGTTGGTTGATTTACTATTCCGCGAATCGCGTGGCGCGTGGTGTTTGGATGCGGCGATGTAATCGCAATCTTGCTTCCGACAAGGGCGTTGATGAGAGTTGATTTTCCAGTATTTGGGCGTCCGACGATCGCGACGAAACCAGAACGGAATTCACTCATGCGCTTATTCTCTCACTTAGCGCACCCTTTACCTAAAGCGCGGTAACTAACTCGATCGCATCCGAGACCGATGTAACGATCTCCGCCGCGCGTTCACCGATTAATCGGTGGCAGCCCTCAGAAGTTGGTGCATTTATTGGCCCAGGTATCGCCATAACTGGGCGCATTAGCTCTGCCGCATCGCGCGCAGTGCGCAACGACCCCGAACGAAAAGCGGCTTCCACAACTAAGGTGGCTTGCGAAAGCGCGGCGATAATTCGATTGCGAGTGAGAAAACGTGAAGGAATAGCGTGCGCTCCCGGCAGAACTTCTGAAACTAGCGCACCATTCTCTGAGATCTCAGCGAAGAGCCGAGCATTACCGGCTGGATAAGCGACATCGATACCTGCCGCAAGTACTGCAATTGTGCGACCTTCCGCAATTAACGCACCCTTATGTGCTGCCGAATCAATGCCGTATGCGCCGCCACTGACGATGCTCCATTCGCGATCAGTGAAGCCGGCGGCGAAGTCGCCCGCGATACGAACGCCATATGGAGTTGGGTTGCGAGTTCCGACGATTGCGAGTGATCGATCTGATAAAGATGAGATATCCCCTTTAACAACTAACCCAATTGGAGCCGCCTGTAAATCATTTAGCGCTGCCGGCCATTCCTGAGACTGTGGAGTTAAAAACTTAGAGCCTGTTTTTTCTAGAGAATCTATTAATTGACTTACCTTGGTAGCTCGGAGATTGGTAATTAACTTCTCAAATTTGATCTGATCGTATCCCCGCTTTAACAACTTATCGTAAACAACGAGCGCCCCAAGTTCGGTTATCTGATTACTCCAAAAGGTGTGGCCACCTTCAATATTTGCAAAGAGGGCCAGGCGCGCCTCAAACTCTTTCAAAGCTCAGATCCTTCACGCAGGCGATGCGCGAGTTTTACATCTGCTAACTGTGGAATCGCATTTCCATTTAAATCTGCCAGAGTCCACGCCAAGCGAATGATTTTATGTAAACCTCGTGCAGTGAGCCTCTCCTTATCCAACTCATCGTGCAGAAAGTTCATTGCAGCGCGCTCTGGTTTATAGGTTGTCCGAAGCGCGCGTGAAGGTATTTCAGAATTAAGCGACCAGGGCTCTTCTTTAAATCTCGCTTCAGCTTTTTCGCGCGCCTTTAATACCCGCTCGGCGATTACAGAACTTGGTTCGCCAAGTTCGGTTTGCGCCATTTCTACCCGTGTCACTGGTTCGACTTGTACACGCATATCAATGCGATCCATTAACGGTCCAGATAACTTGCCTAAGTAACGCCTTACTTGCAGCGAAGAACAGGTGCAGGCTCTGCCTCGTCCTGTGTATTTTCCGCACGGACAGGGATTAGCGGCAAGAATTAAAAGAAATTGTGCAGGAAAAGTTAAGCTTCCAACGCTTCGTGCAATTGTGACTGTGCCGGATTCGAGAGGTTGTCGCAGCGCATCTAAAACTCCGTTGGCACATTCAGGTGCTTCATCAATAAAGAGAACCCCGTGATGCGCGAGCGAACAAGCGCCCGGCTTTATGGCAGAAGATCCACCGCCAACCATTGCCACCCGCGTCGCGCTGTGATGCGGTGAAACTATCGGCGCTAAACGTGACATTGGAGATCGATTGCCCAAAGTTCCCGCAATCGAATGTACGGCAGTAACTTCGAGCGCTTGTTCAATATTTAGCGCAGGCAAGATCGATGGCAATCGCGTTGCAATCATTGTCTTACCTGCACCTGGTGGGCCAATTAAAAGCAAATGGTGTCCCCCACTTGCTGCCACCTCGGCGGCAAAGCGCGCTGCGCTCTGACCTGCCACATCTGCAAAATCTGGCTGGTTTAAGTTATCTGGCAGAGTTATCTCAAGTTGTGGTGCAATCGCGATTTCGCCAGTGCGCAGAAAACGTAAAATCTCATTTAACGATGAGAACCCCATTACCTTCATCTGTGTCATAAGCGATGCTTCGGCGAAATTCTCTTGTGGAACCAGTGCGCGCGTTATGCCAGCTTTATATGCTGCGATCAGCGCAGGCAATACTCCGCGCACCGCGCGAATCTTTCCATCCAACGCTAATTCACCCAATACCAATACTCCATCTAAAGGCTCTTGGGGCAACGCTTGCTGTGCGATCAATATCGCAAGTGCGATTGATAGATCGAAACTTGATCCACTTTTAGGAAGCCATGCGGGAGAAAGAGAGACGGTGACTTTACGATTAGGCCAACTTTCAGCGCTATTAATTAGCGCAGCGCGAACCCGATCCCGTGATTCATTTAGCGCAGCATCAGGTAGACCCAAAAGGGAGTACATAGGAATTCCATCCGCGATATCGACTTCTACTGTGACGACAGCGCCATCTAAACCAAGTAAGGCAACGCTCTGCGTGATCCCTAAAGTCATAACAACCCTCCGCGATACTCCAGCGAATGAGATCCATCAGCGTTTATCAAAACTGCAGCGACATCAATTGCATAGTCACTTCCCAGACAGGAGTGAGTTGCTAGCCAAGCCAGCGCTAACCGTTGCATACGGTGCGCTTTCTCTTTATTGATCGCCTCAAAGGGATGGCCAAAGGCGAGCGATGACCGAGTCTTTACTTCAATAAAGTGGAAGATCCCATCGTTTCCCAACGAAATTAAATCTATTTCGCCTTCTCGCACCCGCCAATTACGTTCGAGAATTTCATCTCCACGCGCTATTACAAATTCCGCCGTCGCATCTTCACCGAAAGCTCCGGTTAATTGATTGCTTCGCTTTCTGCCGCCCTGATTCATAGCGCGCAGATTAGATCGCGGCAGTGACGGCTAGCTGGGTAACTTCTTTACTTGTGGGTAATTTTCAAAGCAGCGCTGCGATATTGGCGAAGGATCGGCGGTGTTCTATACACGGACCATTTGCTTGCAACGCTTCTGTATGAACTTTGGTGATATAGCCCTTATGTTTAGCGAAAGAGTACTCTGGAAAATCTCTATCTAATTCGCGCATTATGCGATCACGGGTAACTTTGGCGATTATTGAGGCAGCGCTAATGCAAGTAACAACTTGGTCGCCTTTCCATACTGCAACATTTGGAGTTGCCAGACCTTCAATTGCATAACCATCGGTCAATACATAACTCGGTGTAATGGCTAAACCTTGTACCGCGCGCCGCATACCATCGAGATTTGCTGCGTGGACGCCGCGTTGGTCGACTTCGGCCGCAGGGACAATAACCACACTAATCGCCAGTGCTGTTTCAGTTACGAGATCAAAGAGTTTTTCACGTTCGGTTTCGGAGACATCTTTGGAATCTCTTACTTTCGCTAGTTCTGCAGCAAAGGGATCTGCCAACACAACTGCAGCAATAACAAGTGGTCCGGCACAGGCACCGCGCCCAGCTTCATCAACGCCTGCTAGCGGAGTTATACCGGCGTCAACAAGTAGCGACTCGATTACCTTCATACGCTAACCCGATTGAATCTATTTCAAAGAAGAAAATGAATCGACTAAGCCAAGATTCTTAATTGGCCAAATGATTCCGAGAACTTTTCCCGTGACTTTAGAAGTTGGGACCATTCCATTATTTATATCATCTTGGTGAAAACGTGAATCGGAGCTCGCCCCGCGGTGATCTCCCATAACCCAGAGCTTTCCGGCTGGAACAGTTACATTGAAATTACTCTCGCTGGCGACATTTCCCGCATAGATATATGGCTCATCAATTTCAGTGCCATTGATCATTAACTTTTTATCTTTTGAACAACACTCAACTTTATCTCCAGCGACTCCGATAACGCGCTTTACTAAATACTGCTTTGCTGGATTTGGCAGGACTCCGACTGCAACAAAGGCATCTTTAACCATTCCGAGATATTTATTCTGGTCCGCTTCGTAAGGTTCAGGCAGCCAGTTATCGGGATCACGAAAGACCACCACATCGCCGCGATTGATTGACTTTCCAATAAAGGGAACCTTATTAACCGCAACGCGATCATTGATTTGAAGGGTGTTCTCCATAGATCCAGAAGGAATAAAGAAGAATTGAACTAAAAAGGTCTTTATGACAATAGATACGGCGAGCGCAACTACGACGAGAATAGGAAACTCGCGTAATAGCGAGCCCTTACGTGGCATTTTAAAAGAAGTTACTTAGTTTGCAGGCTTATCTTCAGCTGCAACTTCTTCAGTTACAACTGCTTCAGCTGGAGCTTCTTCAACTGCAGCAGGAGCTGGAACCTCTGCCACAATTTCAACCGCCGCTGGCGCCTCTGCTACAACTTCAACTACCGGAGCCGCAGCAACTACTTCTTCTACAACTTCAGCAACCGGAGTAGAAAGAATTCCATCACCGTAACCTTCAATGCCATCACGCTTTTCGCGGATCTTGGCAGCCTTACCGCGGAGATCGCGGAGGTAGTAAAGCTTGGCGCGACGTACATCGCCCTTCTTTACGAGTTCAATCTTTTCAATAACTGGTGTGTGAACTGGGAAGGTACGTTCTACGCCAACGCCGTATGAAACCTTACGGATTGTGAATGTCTCGCGGACGCCATCGCCTTGGCGACGGATAACAATTCCTTGGAAGACCTGAATACGGCTCTTGCTACCTTCGATAACGCGAACGTGGATCTTGAGTTCATCGCCTGCACGAAATTGTGGGATGTCCTTGCGAAGTGACTTCGCATCAACGGCATCAAGAATATTCATCGTTTGGTCCTCATCTAGGTAAAGCTTTTTCAAGCTATTTCTTGCTGAATGCAGCGCGGCTATATCTGCCGTGCAGACTGCGTATCTTGCCACAGAAGGGGCTCCGAGCGTAAATCGGCTAAATCCCCCGTTCAGCCCAACTCCTTCCTCACCTACTTTTTCACCCTTGGCGGGTATTCTCGCCCACATGAGTGAGCTGCGCCTGACCGGTAAGACCCCAGATGGGGTGCACCTAGCGCTCACCGATACCAATGGTGGCGAGTACACCTTGCGCATTAGCGACACCTTGCGCGCAACGGTAAACCAACCGCGCCTTACATCCGTACCTGTTACTGATGAGAACGCAGCAATGACCGTTAAAGAAATTCAACGTCGTCTGCGCGCTGGCGAAACTATGGATTCAATCGCTCGCGATGGAAATATTTCAGTAGATAAAGTAGAACGTTTCTCGGGCCCAATTTTGCAAGAGCGCTTATTTATTATCGATCAGGTGCATTCGCTAACGCCACGTCGTGACGGTAAAGATAGTGGACGTGAAGCGGTTACCTTCCTCGATATTCTCACTTCAAAGTTAGCTCCACGCGGCGTAGATTCTGATTCACTGGATTGGAACACCTGGCGCCTAGATGATGGCACTTGGACTATCGAACTTCATTACCCAAACCGCGATGGCATGGGTGCAGCACAATTTAGTTACGACACTCATCGTCGAACAATTACTCCTTTAGATGACAACGCTGCTTGGATGATGGGTGAAGATGCGCCTGTACGTCGCATTGAACCTGGACTTGTTTATTCAGAACCAACCCATCCATCGCGCTCATCCGAAAGAATCGAAGCGAAAGAACCGATCCGCATCGATAGCGCTCCGATTCGCTCTATCGCTTCTTCACTAGATGACTTGCCAGATAACGATCCAACGGATGAAGAGTTTGAAGCAGAGATTTCCCGTGAGACGCCGCGCTTGGTTTCTATCCGCGAGACTCCCGCACCGGCTGATAAGCAAGATGGAATAACCGCGCGCGCCAAGGTGCCATCTTGGGATGAAATTATGTTCGGCCAAAAGGCTAAAGAAGATCCCGAAGACAATAACTAATTTAGGAAGTTACTGCGCGTAAAAGCGGTACGTAGCTTTCAATATCAGTTGCTCCGCCGTGATGGCCAATCATTGCGCCTTCTTGCTTTTCACGTTCTGCCTCAATCAAAATCAAATCACCATGTGCAATTGCTATTACATCGCCCATTCGGTCTGCGGCATCAGCAGAGACGGATGTGCCAAATAAATCTGCGGCGATAGCTTGATCGCGGGTGTAGATCCTTGCCTTCTCCCCCAGAAACTCTTCCCAACGCGATGCCACATCTGAAATTTCGGAAGCGCCTGCGCCATCGTTTAGGTAAAGGTGGCGGGCCCGCGGTTCGCCCGCGATTGTGGCGATATTTTCCGCAAGGTCATTCCCTTGCCCGATAACAATTTTTTCTCCGACATTGATCATCCCGTGATCGGCGGTTAGCCATAAGCGAGTTTGCCGTGGAAGTTTTTGCAGGAGGGTTGCAACCAATTGATCAATCCCGGAAAGCGCAGCCAGCCATTTATCGGAACCAACACCATCGCTATGGCCTGCTACATCTAAATCATTTACATATAGATAAACAAATGCCGGGGTATCTTTCAGCGCCGCGATTGTTTCTGTAATCAAATCAGCGTGTGCGTTAGCTCCGCGATACTTGGCTCCGCGAAAGACAGCGCGAGTGAATCCCGTATCTTCATAACGCTTTGCCGCCACGTGGGTAACGTTTATATTTTGAGCAACCGCGCGTTCGAAGAGCGTGGAAACAGGCTGCCAAATATATGGATCTACTCGCTCATCCCATTTAAGTGAATTCAATATTCGCCCACCACTGCGTGGAACTTGCACGGTGTAACCCAGCATTCCGTGCTCACCGGGATTAACTCCGGTAGTCAGCGTTGCCAAACTAGTTGCCGTGGTTGATGGAAAAGATGTCTTTACTGCGCCGTGGCGAATAAGTGATGACAAGTTTGGGATGTAACTCGCATATTTAGCAACTGCATCTGCGCCTAAGCCATCGACTAAGAAAAGTAGTTCACGCCCGACTGGGCTCGGTCCACATTGAATCTGATCGCTGACATCTGTTAACCCTAGGCTGGCGAAGAGCGAGGGAGTGATTTGCGACAGATGCACAGAGGTATCTTCTCACGGGTAAGGTTGGGGTTATGAGCCACCGCATGCCATTTACGCCATCTCCTGAAGTCGCCGTAGCGCTTGCTGAGGGACGTCCGATAGTTGCTCTTGAATCAACAATCATTAGCCACGGTCTGCCACGTCCACAGAATTTAGAAGTTGCGCGCGAAGTAGAAGATATCGTCCGTGATCACGGCGCGGTTCCAGCAACAATTGCGCTCTTGGATGGCGTTGTACATATTGGTTTAACTGATGATCAATTGAAGGCGATCGCCAATCGCGATGACATTGCAAAAGCTTCTAGTCGAGATCTGGCAATGATCGCAGCTACCGGTAAATCAGCAGCGACAACAGTTGCCGCAACTGCGCACCTGGCAGCTCTCGCCGGAATCCGCGTCTTTGCAACTGGTGGACTTGGCGGAGTACATCGCGATGCAAATGAAACTTTCGATGAATCTGCAGATCTGACTGCGCTTTCACAATTAGATATCACCGTGGTTTGTGCAGGAGTTAAATCGATATTAGATGTTGCTGCCACTTTGGAGCGGCTGGAAACTCTCGCCATTGGCGTTGTCGGTTATAAAACAGTAGCCTTCCCGGGTTTTTACCTAACAGATTCTGGCTTTACGCTTGAACACCAAGTAGATAGCGCCGCTGAAATAGCAAAGATTATCCAGGCTCGCGAAGCGCTAAAAACAAATAAGAGCGCGCTAATTGTTGCTAATCCGGTTAAGCACGAGATGGATCGCAAGCGCCACGACGCGATCTTAAAGAGCGGGCTCAACGGCGCACGTAAAGCGGGAATTATCGGCAAAGCGGTGACCCCGTTCTTGCTCGAGCATTTCCACACTGCAAGTGAAGGCGAATCGCTTTCGGTTAATATCGAGATCATTAAATCCAATTCAGCGCTAGCTGCTGACATTGCGGTAGCAAAGCAGCACTAAATGTCAGTTAACGTGCTCTGCATCGGTGATGTAATGCTTGATGTGATTGCGCGTATTAACGTGGCACCTCAAAAGATTAATTACGGTAGCGACACCACAAGTCGAATCAGCACTAATGGCGGTGGCGCCGCAGGAAATGTCGCAGCCTGGTTAACCCGCACAACCGCCAGCAGCACAATCGTTAGCCACGTCGGCGATGATCCAGCCGGCGCCGCCCTAATCGCGGAATTTGATTGGCTAGGCGTTGCTCACGGGAACCTAGCTATTGCTGGTGAAACGTCGGGTGTGGTCGTCGTACTCGTAGATTCTTCTGGTGAACGAACCATGTTTCCCGATAAGGGCGCTAATTCAAATTTAACTTTAGCTGATCTACCCAAGTTGGATGGC
Organism: Actinomycetota bacterium; assembly: GCA_947463335.1. The sequence continues at coordinate 3,451 of CANHRF010000018.1, read as the reverse complement.
TTCCAAGCCGTTTATATCTCTGGATATGCGTTGTTAAATCCCCTCGCTCGCCCAGGTGTATTGGCGATGATTGAAAAGATTCGCACAGATTCGATTCCAATTTACTTTGATCCGGCATCCGTTGGCGCAATGAAAGATGTTTCGGATAAAGAAATTCAACAATGGTTCTCATTAATGAACGTTCTAATGCTCAACGAAGAGGAATCTATCTACCTCACTGGTTTAGTTGATATAGAGCGCGCTTTAGATTACTTACTGGAATTTAGCGAAGTAGTCGTAATCAAACGTGGCTCGCTTGGAGCAATCGCGAAGACGCGCGGTTTTGACTCAATCAGCGTTCCTGCAATTGCAGCAACCGTGGTCGATACAACTGGGGCTGGTGATAGCTTCGCCGCAGGTTTTATTGCAGCTTTCGCCGCCAAACGTGACTTAACCGCCGCCCTGACCGCCGGAACTGAATTAGCGGCCCAATGTGTTGCAATCGTCGGCGGCAGACCGCGTGTAGGTACCGCAATTTAGCTAGTTAACTTGGCAGAATGCCCGCATGGCTACGAAGAAGACAGCGACAACTGCAACCAAGGGCAAGAAACCAGTTGGCCCAAAACCTGGCGAATATCCCGGCAAGATTGTTGATATCGATGTCTCATCTGAAATGTCTGAATCATTTTTGGAATATGCATACTCTGTTATTTACTCAAGAGCTCTTCCTGATGCGCGCGATGGTTTAAAGCCAGTACATCGTCGCATCTTGCATCAGATGGCGGATATGGGGTTACGTCCAGAGCGCGGTCACGTAAAGAGCGCACGCGTTGTTGGTGAAGTAATGGGTAAGTTGCACCCACACGGAGATGGCGCAATCTATGACGCGTTGGTTCGTATGGCGCAATCTTTCTCAATGCAGGTTCCGCTAATCGATGGCCACGGAAACTTTGGATCACTTGATTCAGGTCCTGCCGCGATGCGTTACACCGAAGCGCGCTTAGCCCAATCTGCAATGGCGATGGTTGCCGAAGCAGATGAAGATACCGTTGATTTTGGTCCTAATTACGATGGCCAACTGCTCGAACCGCTTGTCCTACCTGCGGCATATCCAAACTTGTTGGTAAATGGTGGATCAGGAATCGCAGTTGGTATGGCGACAAATATGGCTCCTCATAACTTAGGTGAAGTCATCGCTGCCACAAAGTTCTTAATTGATAACCCTAAAGCGACGCTAAATCAATTGATGAAACATATTCCTGGCCCAGACTTCCCTACTGGCGGCGAGTTAGTCGGTATCGAAGGCGTACGCGAGGCTTATGCAACCGGTAAGGGATCATTCAAGGTGCGCGCCACTGTTGAAATTAGCAAAGTCACTTCTCGCAAAATGGGAATCACCATTAGAGAACTGCCATTTAATATCGGTCCCGAAAAAGTTGTGGAACGTATTGCAGACCTGGCTAAAGCAAAGAAGATCCAGGGCATTTCTGACATCATCGACCTTACAGATGGCAAGACTGGTACAAATGTCGTCATTGAGATAAAGAACGGTTTTGAACCAGAGGCAGTTCTAGAACAGTTATATAAGTTAACTCCAATGGAAGATGCCTTTGCCATTAATGCAGTAGCGCTAGTTAAAGGGCGCCCACAGACCCTTGGCTTGAAGGAACTTCTGCAGGTATTTATCGATCACCGTATTGAAGTTGTACGTCGCCGCTCTGAATTCCGTAAGGCCAAGGCAGAAGGTCGCCTATCTATGGTTGATGGATTGCTTAAGGCGATTATTGATATCGATAAGGTCATCAAGATTATCCGTGGCAGCGATGATGCAGCGGCCGCGAAAGAGAAGTTGATCAAAGACTTTAAATTAAATGATGAGCAATCCACATATATCTTGGATATGCCGCTGCGTCGTTTAACAAAGATGAGCAAACTTGAACTTGAGACCGAACAGAAAGATCTCAAAGCGACTATTACCGCTTTAAATTCTCTTCTAAAGTCAGAAGAAAATATCAAAGCACAAGTTGCCACCGAGCTAACCGCCGCTGGTAAATCATTTGCCACCCCTCGTCGCACCCGAATCGGTGCTGCTTAATTTCGTTTAATTTCCCCGCTGTGGGAGACTTGGCCAAATGATCTCCACAAATGCTCTTGAACTACGCGCAGGTGCGCGCCTTCTGGTCTCAGGGGTCACAGTTCGCATCAACCACGGAGATCGCATCGGATTCGTTGGGCGCAATGGCGCTGGAAAATCAACGCTCGCCAAAGTTTTAGCTGGTGAAACTCTCCCCGCAGGTGGCGCAGTAATTCGCACCGGCAAAATTGGATACTTGCCACAAGATCCACGCACTGGTGAAGATCAAGGCACGGTAATTGAAAGAATTTTATCGGCACGTGATTTAGATCAGATCGCAGCACGTATGACCCAAGTCGAAGAAGAGATGGCCACAACCGAAGGCGCTGCTCTTGAAAAAGCAATGGAACGTTACACCCGTGTAGATGCCGAATTCCAAGCAGCCGGTGGTTACGCCGCAACTGCCGAAGCGGAAGCGATCGCAACCTCACTCGGCGTATCTGAAGCGGTCTTCGGTAATCGCTTAGACACGCTCTCAGGCGGACAACGTCGTCGTATTGAACTTGCGCGAATTCTCTTCTCTGGCGCTGAAACTTTGCTGCTGGATGAGCCCACAAACCACTTAGATGCTGACTCGATCATTTGGCTACGCAATTACCTGAGCACTTACTCAGGTGGGCTCGTAATCATCTCTCACGATGTTAACTTGATCGAACAAGTTGTAAATAAAGTCTTTTATATCGATGGCAACCGTAACGTCATCGATGTCTACAACCTCGGCTGGCGCCAGTACTTGTTGCAGCGCGAACAAGATGAGCACCGCCGCAAGAAAGAACGCGCCAATGCGGAAAAGAAGGCCGAGATCTTGCAGAAGCAAGGCGAGAAGATGCGCGCTAAAGCTTCTAAAGCAACTGCCGCTCAAGGAATGTTACGTCGCGCTGAAAAGCTACGTTCATCTCTCGATGATGTGCGCGTCAAAGATAAGGTCGCAAAGCTTCGCTTCCCAACCCCTGCGCCTTGTGGCAAGACTCCCCTATCTGGCGAAGAACTTTCCAAAAACTACGGTTCTCTTGAAATCTTTACCGACGTTTCCTGCGTTATTGATAAAGGCTCTCGTGTAGTTATCTTGGGACTTAACGGCGCCGGAAAAACAACACTTCTTAAAATCCTTGCCAACCAACTTGAATCCGATACCGGAAAAGTTGAACACGGCCACGGCTTAAAACTTGGGTATTACGCCCAGGAACACGAAATGCTCGACTTCGAACGCACCATTCTTGAAAATATGATGTCGTCAAAAGATGATCTTCGCGAACCAGAAGCCCGTAACGTTCTAGGTTCATTCCTCTTTGTTGGCGATGATGTACATAAGCCGGTCAAGGTCTTATCTGGCGGCGA
>CANHRF010000017.1 GCA_947463335.1 Actinomycetota bacterium | reverse complement strand
GATGGCAAGACATTTAAATTTGAAGTTGTTGACGGCAATGGATCTTCGGTAAATAAATATGACGACCCAAATCGATTCCGCACGGCTAGTGATGTCAGCGTTGCAAATGCCTGCTCTGTAAGCGCCGTAGGTGTACAGGTCTTTTACCGAGATGAGTCTCAAGGAGTTCTCTTAGGTGCTGTAAAAGCTAAAGGAAGCAGAGATTGGAAATACGAAATCGTTGATGGCGACCGTAAGACAGATGGTCGAACAACTGGCGATGTAGCGTTTCACTTGGATGCGCTCTTTGATGGCAAAAGTACGATCTTGCTCTATGACTCAATCCTGACAATCAATCAGCGCAAAGAGGCTACTTCTGGCGAGATTCGCGTTGCACAGCGAATTGGATTGAACCCAGATTCTTGGCGCTATACAAATCTTGATGCTTCAGGAGGTCCGATAGCGGTTGTTGGCTATGACGTTGAACTTCAAAAGGGCGCGCGTGGAATTTTAGCTACCTGGTTAACTTCATCTACTTTGACTGTGCCAAAGGCAGAACAGATTCGATGGGCTTACCTGTCGGCTCCAAAGGTGGTTAAGACGGTTCCGACAACTGGTTATGGAACTCCAAGTAAATCCTTAAGCAGTAATGGTTCGACCACCGTATTTAACTGCGAAGAGCGCCTGTGTGCTTTAGATATCTCTACAAATGCGCTTTCTCTAGTCGCTAAGGAGCAGAGTGTTAACGGCTTGGATTCAACCTGGATAGTTTTAAAGAACGCTCGCTATTTAGTCGCTGGAATCGATAATAAATTGCTTTTATTACGAGCTGCTTAAGTTAGCGAGCACTTCGCAAGATATCACCAGAAGTTGTTAAAACAATTAATCCAGCTTCCGTAGAGAACCCTGCAGCAACCGGATTGCTAAGCAGTAAGTCAGAGAAAGCGTTTACGATATTTCCCTTGCTATCAAATTCGAGTGCGACAGATTGACCTTTTCTCGCCTTCCAACCAGTTACACCTTTTAATGCAGTAGTCGGTTCAAAGATGGCAAATACCGAACCTTTAGATCCGGCGGCAGCCAAACTTGTGCCAGTTGATGTAAAGCGCGTCGTCCAAGTAGGCGCAAAAGAAGAATTGAACTTAGTTATCGCGGTTTCGATTTTATTTCCACTCTTCACAAATCCCGTTAAGAAGTTAGCTGCGGTTGCGCTCTGCCAATCGCGCGTAGCACCTGATGCAGAACTGCGAACCACGTTAGAAATTGCACCGCTCTTGGAAACCTTTAATAAGATTCCATCGACTTTGCCTGCCAACTTCTTTCCACCTAAAGTTTCGCTACTTGAACCAAAGAGTGAAGTTGTTCCATCAGAGGCGCGATGAATCGCGTTAAATTTACTTTTCGCAGTGCCAATCCTTAGCTCTTTTCCGAAGAGCCCTGCTTTTACGATCGTTAAAGATTGTCCGCTCTCGCGCGATAACAAGAGCGCTGTTCCTGATGTACTAGCAGAGACCGCATCTACCAAAGCTGGCTGATTTGATTTCGAATCAATCTGTGCCAGCAAATCAACGGTGGCAGAGAATTGCCAGAGCGAAATAGTCTTCATATCCACTCTTAATTTCGCTGGGCTCTCAACTGTTACTGAATCGGGATTAAGCGCACCAGTTAATGCGGTCTCGCTTTCTGGGGTCGCCACCGGAGCGCTATTGCCAGCCAACCAAATTGAACCTTGGGAATCGACGCTAATTACTGTCGCTACCTCATCCCTGCCAGAATCAATAGTTTTAGCCCAAATTTCAGTACCGGTGAAATCAATTGCGCGGAGCTGTATATCCGCACTGTTTCCTACAACGTTGGAGTAAGTAATTATTGCTTTACTAGTTACCACCATTCCTTCAGCGGCGACATCTTTTGCTAAAAGAGTAAATTGTTTTAGGGCAACGCTCTTTGGCACAGATTGAGCCGCTGGCGCTAGCGCAACCGCCAAAACTGTGGCGGTTAATACAATTCTTTTAAGCAAGTTCTTGTGAACGATCACGAGCTGCCTTCATTGCACTGGCTACCACACCAGAGATATCTGAGTCATTAAAGGAATTTAGCGCAGCAAAAGTTGTTCCGTTAGGACTCGTCACCTTTTCGCGCAGAGTTGTGGGCGTATCTCCTGATTGATCCAATAACTTGGCTGCGCCAACAATCGTTTGGATAGTCAAGGTGGTTGCATCTTCTTGCGAAAGACCGAGGGCAACAGCGCCTTCAACCATCGCTTCAACAAATCTAAAGAAGTAAGCCGGACCAGAACCGCTCGTCGCAGTCACTGCATCCTGGAGACTTTCATCTACTTCAATTACTTTTCCAACGGCGCTCAGGAAACCGAGGGTAAATTCACGTTGTTCGGCTGTTACCAATTTGCAACAAGAAATTGCCGCCATTCCCGCCCCGACCAAAGTTGGAGTATTAGGCATAACTCTGATTACTGGGTTCGCACTAGTGCCAATCAAATCGGCGATACCGCGAATCTGCTTTCCTGCCACAAAGGAAATAACCAAGCAACCCTTGCGAATATTTGGCTTTATCTCCTCAAGCACCGACGCCATATCCTGTGGTTTTACTACCAAAAGAATCATGTCGCACTTAGCAATATTTTCACTCAATGAGGCCCTTGATACTTTATATCTATCAATTAACTCTAGAGCTCGCTCTTCGCGCTTTTCAGAGATAGTGATCGCACTAGGTGAAATTCCATATGTAATTAAGGCTGAGATCAGGGCTTCGCCCATGACGCCGGCACCTATAACGGCGACCTGTTTTTCCGAATTAGCCATAGTGAAAGAGTACGCGTAGGCTCTGCGACTATGTCAGAAATTAAGCCAGGTTTCGCACGCGATTGGGTGGAATTCACAGACCCCAACGATCCTGAAGAAATCTTTAAATGTGACCTAACTTGGCTAACTTCATATTGGACCTGTATTTATGGCGATGGTTGTAAAGGCGTCTTCGAAAATCGACCAAATGCTGGCTGCTGCACCGAAGGTGCGATGTATTCAGATGAAGATGACGAAGAACGCGTTCGTAAAGCAGCTGCAGATTTAACACCTGAGATGTGGCAATTCTACGATCAAGCTCGTCCAAAGAAACCAAATGGACAACTTCGTATTTCAGATTTAGATGAAGATAAAGAACGCAAGACTCGCACCATCGATGATGGTTGTATCTTCTTAAATCGCAAGGGTTACGAAGCACCAGGATTTACTGGTTCATTTGGTTGTGTACTCCACCACTTGGCACAAAAAGAGAACCGTCACTTCGTTGACACCAAACCAGATGTTTGCTGGCAACTACCGTTGCGTCGCAGTTTTGAAACTCGCGAAGTCGGCGAGCGCGAATATTCCGTAACCGTGATCGGCGAATACGAACGCCTAGCTTGGGGCGATGGCGGAGATGATTTCGATTGGTACTGCACAAGTAATACCGACGCACACGTTGGAAGCGAACCTGTCTACATTTCTAACCGCACCGAATTACAAGCGCTAATGGGAGAGGCGGCATATGCCGTCCTCGCCGAACATTGCGATAAGCGGGTAAAGGGAATTAACGATGCGAAGGCGCGCTCACTTCCGCTCTTTGTAATCCAACACCCAGCAACTATCGCCGCTGGGAAGTAGTCAGCCCTACCGTCTAGAGTTTGCGTATGGCCAAAGTTGATAAGGACCCTTTCCGTTGTTCTGAATGCGGTTGGGGTTCCCAAAAATGGGTTGGTCGATGCGGTGAATGCCAAGCTTGGGGAAGCGTTGAAGAACTCGCTGCACCAAAAAAACTCTCACTTGTCGCTGGAAAAGTTACCCACGCTGCAACACCTATCGGGGATGTAGACCTGTCTTCGGCTCGCGCACGCGCAACAGGTGTCTCTGAATTAGATCGCGTACTCGGTGGTGGTTTAGTACCAGGTGCCGCAATCTTGCTCGCCGGCGAACCCGGTGTTGGTAAATCAACTCTTCTCTTATCCGTTGCTGCACAAACCGCCGCCAAAGGAATTCCTGCGCTCTACATCAGCGGTGAAGAATCGGCATCGCAAGTTCGTCTCCGCGCAGAACGCATTAACGCTGTTGACCCTAAATTATTTTTAGCATCCGAAACCGATCTAGGTGCGGTTATTGCGCATATTGATTCGGTTAAGCCCGAACTTTTAATCATTGATAGCGTGCAGACTATTGGCTCAGCTGCAGCAGATGGATCGCCAGGAGGCGTTACTCAGGTGCGCGAAGTCGCAGGTGCACTTATTCGTATCTGTAAAGATCGTGACATAACTCTGCTTCTAGTTGGGCACGTCACAAAAGATGGTTCTATCGCCGGTCCAAGATTGCTCGAACATATCGTTGATGTGGTTCTGCAATTTGAAGGAGAACGTCATTCACGACTCCGCTTGATCCGCGCAATTAAGAATCGTTTTGGCGCATCCGATGAAGTTGGTTGCTTTGATCTCAGCGATACCGGAATCGAAAGCGTGCTCGATCCAACCGGTCTCTTTACCTCGCGCCATGCTGAACCTGTTCCCGGTACTTGCGTAACCGTGACGCTCGAAGGCCGCCGTCCATTACTTGCAGAAATTCAAGCGTTGGTCAGCCAAGGGCGCGAAAATGATTTCGGAAATGCGCGCCGCGTGACCAGCGGTCTTGATTCAGCCCGCACATCAATGACTCTCGCTGTTCTTGAACTACGTGCCAATGTGCGCGTAGGTGGCCGCGATGTATATGCCGCAACAGTTGGTGGAATGAAGATGTCAGAACCTGCGGCAGATCTTGCACTGGCACTCGCTGTTGCATCAGCAGCAAAAGCTTTAGCGCTACCTGCAGATCTAGTTGCAATTGGTGAAGTCGGTTTAGCTGGTGAGATTCGCAAGGTAAGTGGCGTCTCACGTCGTTTAGCAGAAGCGCATCGCTTAGGTTTCAAACGCGCACTGGTGCCAGCGGGCAGCGATGTAAAGATTGATGGCATGGAGATATTCGAAGTCTCGCGCCTTGATCAAGCGCTGCAGCGCGTAAAAATCACCCCAAATGAATAGGTAATCAAGCAAGTAAAGAGATTTCGTATAGAGATTTGAATATGCGATATGTAGCATTTCACCCATGTGGCTGAGAAAATTTCTGACTGTAGGAACTGTGGCTTTGCTTGTATCTACAACTCTGTCACCAACATCAAGTGCATCCAGTGATCCCAGCCAAACTTTTATTCAGGCAGATAACTCTTGGATCCCTTCAGAAGTTGATGGGATTGATCCGGAAACTACGCGCTACATAATCAATGACTCTTTTGTCGAACCTTGGCTTACGGGTGGTGGATCGAACCTAACCTCAATGACAAAGAAGCCCATAGCCGGGAATCCAAATAATATTGATCAACTTTATTGTGCTTCCTACCAAGATAAAGAGTGTCGTTCATCTGATCTGTTTTTCTTCTCTGTCTTACCGGTTTGCGAAAAAGGCACTAGCGCGGATTGCATTGTTGGGTTAAATTTGCAAAATAGTGGAAAAGAAGAGGATCTCGCGTTTAAGAAGTATCTAGACTTTCAAGGGACCATTGACGAAAATTTACTGGGTAAGAAGCCGTGGGGCGCTGAAAATATCGCTGTCCATCAAGTTTTAGATTTCGCGGGAGAGCCATCGCGAGATCTCCCGCCTGGTTCACGGGTCTCACTTTGGCAGTCCAAGACCCCTTCAGAAAATTCAAATAACTTTTATGCAGTTGCCATAACTATGAAGGGCCGGGCAAAAGCTGGCAAGGCGTCTGATCTAGAGAATTTTCAAATCTCAATTACTCCGGTCATCGAGAGACCAGATTCGAATGACTTTGCGCCAGTCTTAGTCTCAACGCGAGAGCAAGATGGCCATATTGGAGTGGGTGGCTCATGGGGGGCCGCTTGGGGTCAGGAGTGCATCTACAGAACATCAGGTAAGTGCTATGTGCGTGCAGAATTTCCTGAAAATGTAACGATGAAGTTGAAGGCAAATTTAAGTTCTTCTGTAACTGGATGGCTGCACGGTCGAATTGGAAAACCAGATATTCAGATTAAGAACCTTTCGAAACGCATCAATCAGGTAACAATTTCTGGTGAGCCTTTGAAGATACCAATTGAAGTGGAAGATTTTAAAGCTTCGTCTCTACCAAAGGGTATGAGTCCCTATGGTGATCAAGGTGGAAGCCGTTGGAATTTGTTTGCAGATGGTGACTTTAGATTTACTTGGTTTGAAAAAGTGTTGCCATTTTTAGATGACAAAGCCGATGCAGTGACATCTGCTTGGTCGCTACGCTCTGTGGTTTCAAGTAATTTAAATCCTTGCTTAAAGTCCACAACAAAGTTGGTGGGTCTAGTTACTACTAATGCGATGATGTATAACGGTGAAGCCCCCGATTTTGAGAAGGGTTTTCTCGCCTACCGTGTTGCTGGGCTACATAAAGGAACTGACAACGAAGTTTGGCGTGGTACTTATGATCTGGTGATTCGTTCTGATTCGGCGCGCTGTCTTTATAAATTCAGCAAAGCCCCTGTCTCTGCCACCATTCAAGTTGTGAATTCGAGTGGTGGAAATCAGGTCAGCACAACGGTTCTCAATGAGAAGAATGGTTGGCTACGCCTAGGCGCATATAACTTCACTTTTTCTAGCCCTACGATAAAAGTGAAACTCACACAAACAGGGAAGAAGCCTTCTAAAAAAGGATAAAGTTGCGCACATGAGCCATCTCGCTGCGCTGACAAAGTTGCTCGGCCCTGGTGCCTCGTTGATCTCTGATCCTGATATCACCGCTTCTTATTCACGAGATCAAGCTCCCTTTGCAAAGAGCGCTTCGCCATTTGCCGTACTGCTCGCTCGCAGCGCAGAAGAGATTTCAATAGCTCTGAAATACGCCAACGAAGAGAAGATTTCAGTTGTAACTCGCGGAGCCGGAAGCGGTCTATCTGGCGGGGCCAATGCAACCGCTGACTCGCTTGTGATCTCACTCGAAAAGATGAACCAGATAATTGAAATAGATGCTGCAAATCAGATCGCACGTGTACAGGCAGGGGTTATCAATATTGATTTAGATAACGCTGCGAAGGAACTGGGATTGGCTTATCTGCCAGATCCTGCCAGCCGCGATTGGTCTTCACTTGGCGGTAACGCCGCAACTAATGCTGGTGGGATGTGCTGCGTTAAATATGGAGTTACTTCAGCACATGTACGTGCAATGCAAGTTGTGTTGGCAAGTGGCGAGATTATTGAATTAGGTAAGGCAACTAAGAAATCAGTTACTACCTATGACTTATTACATTTATTTATCGGCTCAGAAGGAACGTTGGGCATCATCACTGAGCTAACTTTGAATCTAGTGGTTCGCCCAGCGCCACCGGCAACTTTAATTGCTACATTTCCTAATATAAAGAGCGCTGCGGCTGCGGCAACTGCCTTGCTGCAATACCGACCTTCAATGTTAGAAATTGTTGATCAGACAACACTGAAGGCAGTTGAATCTTGGCATCCTCTTGGTTTTGAAGTCGCAGGCGCTGTTTTACTGATGCAGCTCGATGAAAATCATGCACTTTGTGAAGTAGCTTTAGAGACTTGTAAGGGCTTTGATCTCATCGACGGTGTTTATTCTGATAATCCGAGCGATGCCGCAGATTTAATTCGTGTGCGTAAGATGGCATATCCAGCACTTGAAAGAATGGGTGCAACTCTGCTCGATGATGTAGCGCTTCCGATTACTAAGATCGCTGAATTTGTAGAAAAAGTTGAGGCGTTAAGTAAGCGGGCTAACTTGGTTATTGGAATCTTCGGCCACGCCGGTGATGGAAATATGCACCCAACTATCGTCCACGATCATGGAGATGCGGCGGCGGCAGAACGTGCGCAAAAGACTTTTAACGAGATTGTAGAGATTGCTCAATCGCTGGGTGGCTCAGCAAGTGGCGAACACGGAATCGGATCGATCAAAGCGCAATTTGTCGCCAACGAAACCTCGGCGAAGGTAATTGAACTTCAGCGAGCGGTCAAGAAAGTCTTTGATCCAAATTCAATTCTTAATCCCGGGAAGAAAATTCCTTAGCAAATAACCCCAAAAATTCATCCTCCAAATGCGCGGAAAAAGCTAATTAGACTTGGCGTTTAGGACAGGATGAACGCATGGGTATCGAAGATATTGAAATTCCTGAAGTACCGATTCCGGTTCGGATACTTGCTGAAAAGCGCGCAGCTGCGCGTCGCGCCCAGAGAGCCCAGGCTAAAAAGCAGAACAGCAGAAAAGTACGCAGTACAGCAGGCAAGTCCGTTAAGAAAGCCAGCTAACTTTTAATTAGTTGCTGCGGCCAAATCTTCAGGAGAGTCTGGAGTCGTTGCCTTTGCTGCGCCAGTGAATGTGAATTTAGCTTCTGCTGCATCACCTTCTACATCTACGACAATGATCTCGCCAGCCTTTAGCTCACCAAAGAGAATTCGCTCTGAAAGTGAATCTTCGATTTCACGTTGAATAACGCGACGCAATGGACGAGCGCCAAGAAGTGGATCGTAACCACGAGCAGCCAATAAATCTTTAGCAGCTTGCGTAAGTTCGATTCCCATATCTTTCGCCTTCAAACGTTCATCCAGGCTGGCGATCATCAAATCAACAATCTGAATGATCTGATCTTTCGTCAACTGGTGGAAGACGATTACATCGTCGATACGGTTAAGGAATTCAGGGCGGAAGTGGTTCTTGAGTTCGTCCTGAACCTTTCCTTTCATACGATCGTAATTTGTTAGATCATCATCAACGTTGGCAAAACCAAGTCCAAGGCTCTTAGAAATATCACGAGTACCAAGGTTGGTTGTCATGATGATTACAGTGTTCTTGAAGTCAACGGTGCGGCCTTGTGCATCTGTAAGACGACCATCTTCAAGTACTTGAAGAAGTGAGTTAAAGATATCTGGGTGGGCTTTTTCGATTTCATCGAATAAGACAACTGAGAATGGACGACGGCGCACCTTCTCGGTTAGCTGCCCGCCTTCATCGTAACCAACGTATCCTGGAGGCGCACCGAATAAACGTGAGGCTGTGTGGCGCTCTGAATATTCAGACATATCCAATTGGATAAGCGCTGTCTCATCGCCAAATAAGAATGAGGCGAGAGTGCGAGAAAGTTCGGTCTTTCCGACGCCTGAAGGACCGGCGAAGATAAATGAGCCACCAGGGCGCTTTGGATCCTTGAGCCCTGCACGTGTGCGACGGATCGCTTGTGAGAGCGCCTTGATCGCTTGATCCTGGCCAATAACGCGGCGGTGTAGCTCATCTTCCATGCGAAGCAAGCGAGCGGTTTCTTCTTCAGTTAACTTGAAGATAGGAATACCAGTTGAGGCAGAAAGAACCTGAGCGATGAGTTCTTCATCGACTTCAGTTACCTTATCGAGATCGGTTGCTTTCCAATTCTTCTCTGCTTCTGCCTTTTCTGCGATAAGAGTCTTCTCTTTATCGCGAAATGCTGCAGCGCCTTCGAAATCTTGACCATCGATAGCTGACTCTTTCGCCTTGCGAGCTTCAGCGATCTTCTCATCGAATTCGCGAAGTTCAGCTGGCGCAGTCATACGCTTAATACGAAGGCGTGATCCCGCTTCATCGATTAGGTCGATCGCCTTATCTGGCAAGAATCGATCAGAGATGTAGCGATCTGCCATATTGGCAGCGGCAGCTAGCGCACCATCTGTAATGGAAACGCGGTGGTGTGTTTCGTAACGATCGCGCAAACCTTTGAGAATTTCGATTGTGTGAACAACTGATGGTTCTTTCACCTGAATTGGTTGGAAGCGACGCTCAAGTGCTGCATCTTTTTCAACGTGCTTGCGATACTCATCAAGAGTTGTTGCACCGATTGTCTGCAATTCGCCTCGTGCCAACATCGGCTTGAGAATGCTGGCTGCATCAATTGCGCCTTCAGCAGCGCCTGCGCCAACAAGTGTGTGAATTTCATCGATAAACAAAATAATATCGCCACGAGTTTTAATCTCTTTCAAGACTTTCTTTAGGCGCTCTTCAAAGTCACCACGGTAACGACTGCCCGCAACAAGTGCACCCAAATCGAGTGAGTACAGCTGCTTATCCTTAAGGGTTTCTGGGACATCGTTCTTGAAAATTGCTTGTGCCAGTCCTTCAACAACAGCGGTCTTACCTACGCCTGGCTCACCGATTAATACCGGGTTATTTTTTGTGCGGCGAGATAGAACTTGCATCACACGTTCGATTTCAGTTTCGCGACCGATTACTGGATCGAGCTTTCCTTCACGCGCTGCTTGGGTGAGGTTGCGACCGAATTGATCTAAGACCAGAGAAGTAGATGGTGTTCCTTCTGCTGGTCCACCTGAAGTCGCTGCTTCTTTTCCTTGGTAACCAGATAAAAGTTGAATTACTTGTTGACGAACGCGATTTAAATCTGCGCCGAGCTTTACAAGTACCTGCGCGGCAACGCCTTCGCCTTCGCGAATCAAGCCGAGCAAAATATGTTCAGTACCGATGTAGTTGTGGCCCAGCTGCAACGCTTCGCGGAGTGAGAGTTCCAAAACCTTCTTGGCGCGTGGAGTAAATGGAATGTGACCGCTTGGTGCTTGCTGGCCTTGACCAATGATTTCTTCAACTTGGGCGCGCACGCCTTCAAGAGAGATACCGAGAGCTTCGAGTCCCTTGGCAGCGACGCCTTCACCTTCGTGGATCAAGCCAAGGAGGATATGTTCAGTGCCGATGTAGTTGTGGTTGAGCATGCGTGCTTCTTCTTGAGCCAGGACAACAACGCGTCGGGCTCGATCGGTAAAGCGCTCAAACATCGGCAGACTCCTTTAAAGGTGGTAATTATGCGGTTCTAGCCAAGCCTATAACCCAACGCAGGGAAGACGCGAGGTGGATTGCTTGTGCTCAGTAGAACCCCAGATCTGGGTCTGATATTCCCTGCAGGGGCTAGAAGTAGCGTTTCTAGGCGGGTCTAAAGGGTTAAGAGCATGCGGGTATTGCCCAAGGTATTGGGCTTAGCCGCTTCTAGATCTAGGAATTCAGCAACACCGGCATCGTAAGAGCGCAGAAGTTCTTGATAAACATCGGGTGCAACCGGTGTTCCTTCTATCTCTTTAAAACCGTGGCGACCAAAGAAATCTGTTTGAAAAGTTAAACAGAAGATTCTTTCTACGCCAACTTCGCGGGCGCGTTCAATAATTCTTTCCAGAATCTGATGGCCGATACCTTGCTTATGAAAACTTTTCTCAACTGCAACTGTGCGCACTTCGGCTAAGTCATCCCACAAGATGTGAAGCGCACCGCAACCGACTACCTGGCCATCAACTTCAGCAACAGTAAATTCCTGAACGCTTTCATAAAGCGTGACAGTTTCTTTAGAAAGCATCTTTCCAGGTGCGGCATATGAATCTACAAGTTGCCGGATAGTTTTAACGTCGCTGGTGCGTGCTGGGCGAATAACGATCATGGCTATTCGACTTCAGGTTTTACCAGTGGAAATAGAATGGTTTCGCGAATTCCTAAGCCGGTTAGCGCCATCAATAAACGATCAACACCCATTCCCATTCCACCAGTTGGTGGCATTGCAAATTCCATTGCGCGCAAGAAATCTTCGTCAACCTGCATCGCTTCTAAATCACCCTTTGCGCCAAGCGTTGCTTGTTCGATTAAACGCTCACGCTGAACAACTGGATCGATAAGTTCGGAGTATCCCGTAGCGAGTTCGAAGCCATCAACATAAAGATCCCACTTTTCAGCAACTCCGGGTAGTTCGCGATGGGCGCGGACCAGTGGCGAGGTATCTATCGGGAATCCCATAACAAACGTTGGGGCGATTAATTGATCTTTTGCTACGTGCTCGAAAATTTCTTCCGCTAACTTTCCAGTAATCCACTTAGGATCGATCTTCATCCCTAATTTGGTGGCAATCTTCTTTAAATCTTCCAGCGGAGTCAGCGCAGTCACGCTCTCGCCAACGCCTTCGGTAATGGCGTCGTAAAGTGAAATCTCACGCCAGTTTCCACCGAGATCTGCTTGGCGTCCATCGTGGTGTGTCACCACATGCGAGCCAGCGATTGCCATTGCCGCATTTTGAACAAGTGAGCGAGTTAAATCTGCAATTGAGCGCCAATCTCCATATGCCTGATAGCTCTCGATCATTGCAAATTCAGGTGAGTGTGAAGAATCCGCGCCTTCATTGCGGAAGTTTCGATTTATCTCAAAGACTCTCTCAATACCGCCGACTACGCAACGCTTTAAGAAAAGTTCAGGAGCAATGCGCAGGAAGAGATCCATATCATAGGCGTTACTAAAAGATTTAAATGGACGAGCTGCTGCCCCACCGTGCATTACTTGCAACATTGGAGTTTCAACTTCTACGAAATTCTGCTGATGAAAAGTCTCGCGTAAAGAACGCATCACCGCTGGGCGTAAACGGGCATTACTGCGCGCTTCATCTCTAACAATTAAATCTACATAACGCATGCGAACGCGCGTTTCTTCGGACATTGGCTTGTGATCATTTGGCAGAGGGCGAAGTGATTTGGCGGCGATCGCATAGCTATTCGCGAGAATTGAAAGTTCACCGCGCTTAGAGGTAATGAT
>CANHRF010000016.1 GCA_947463335.1 Actinomycetota bacterium | reverse complement strand
TGATCGCCAAGATAATATCTTTTGCTGTTACTCCAGTCTTGAGCTTACCTTCAACATTTATCGCCATCATCTTTGGTCGAGTTGATGGCAGCGTTTGAGTTGCAAGTACGTGTTCAACTTCAGATGTACCGATACCGAATGCGATTGCACCAAATGCGCCGTGTGTTGAGGTATGTGAATCTCCACAAACAATTGTCATTCCTGGTTGGGTAATTCCTAGCTGTGGTCCAACAACGTGAACTACGCCTTGATCAGCATCTCCAAGTGAATGGAGGCGGATTCCGAACTCTTTGGCATTGTTGCGCAAGGTATCGATCTGCAATTTAGAAACTGGATCAGCGATTGGCTTTAAAATATCTAAGGTAGGTGTGTTGTGATCTTCAGTTGCAATAGTTAAATCAGGGCGACGCACTTTGCGACCGGCAAGGCGCAGTCCATCAAATGCTTGCGCGCTAGTTACTTCGTGAATTAGTTGTAGGTCTATGTAAAGAAGATCCGGTTCTCCTGCAGCTGAGCGAACAACATGATCAGCCCAAATCTTCTCTGCCAGTGTTTTACCCATATTCAATGGTCCCTTTTCAATATCTTGCATCTCATTAGGTGGGATGCTAATCTCGCTGAGTGGATAAGAAGAATAGCGGAGTTGGCGTATTAGATAAAGCGGTAACCATTTTGGGAACCCTCGAATCTGGGCCTCACTCACTTGCTGAACTGGTAGCCGCTACGGGCATCGCTCGCCCAACCGCGCACCGCTTATCTGTCGCGTTAGAACATCACCGCTTGGTCACGCGTGATCTGCAGGGCCGCTTTGTTCTCGGTCAACGCTCTGGTGAACTCGCTGCAGCCGCTGGCGAAGATCGCTTACTTGCCGCTGCTGCGCCAGCTTTAGCCGCACTGCGCGATGCCACCGGCGAATCAGCACAGTTATACCGTCGCCAAGGAGATATCCGAATTTGTGTCGCTGTTGCCGAACGTTTATCTGGGCTACGTGATTCAGTCCCGGTCGGTGCATCTCTGACCATGCAGGCAGGTTCTGCCGCGCAGATTTTATTGGCTTGGGAAGATTCAGAGAAGATTCATCGCGGAGTTAAGAACGCCCGCTTCACAGCCGCGCATTTAGCCGCTGATCGTCGTCGTGGCTGGGCGCAATCAGTTGGCGAACGCGAAGCTGGAGTTGCATCCGTTAGCGCACCAGTTAAAGGTCCAAATGGAAGAGTTATCGCTGCCGTTTCTATCTCTGGACCGATCGAACGCTTAGGTCGCCAACCAGGTCGCGTACACGCCGCCGCAGTAGTTGCTACCGCTGCCAGACTTACTGAGCATCTCGCAAAAAACTAACTATTTAACAAATCAAGTTCCTTTAGAACTTGAGAGATAACACCAAAGCCAAAACCTTTACGTTGTAACAAAGATTGAATCCTGCGGATCTGCACCTCAGGTTCGAGGCGCGACATGGTGTTATATTTTTTAAAGGCGAGATCAAATGCGCTTCTATATTCGCTATCGTCATCAATCTCATCGAGGGCTTCATCTATTGCGCTCTGCACTACGCCTTTCTGCCGAAGCTCCCCCGCGATAATTCGCTTAGAGATTTTCTTATGGTTATGGCGTGACTGAGCCCAGGCTTTAGCAAACTCTTCATCGTTTACAAGACCGGCTTCTTGGAGTCGGAAGATAATCGCGCTTGCCACATCATCTTCCACGCCGCGAAGTTTCAAGTGAGCGAGAAGCTCGCCCTTACTTTTCGCACGGGTAACCAGAGCGTTTAAAGCAATGGTGTGTGCTACTTCGTAAGGGTCGGAGCCTTCGCCACCGTTCCTAGATTGCCTAGGAACCTTTACAAATTCCAGGCTAATTAGAAATCAACCTCTGCAGCTGCTTCATCGATCGCCGCAACGAGTTCGGCATCAACCTCGATCGGCACGAAGTGTGCGCGAATCTTGGTCTCGATCTCATTTGCTAGATCTGGATTATCGATTAGGAAGGCGCGTGAATTCTCCTTGCCCTGTCCTAATTGATCTGCTTCGTAGGTATACCAAGCGCCAGACTTCTTTACTATGCCGACCTCAACGCCAAGGTCGATTAGTGAACCTTCGCGTGAGATACCTGTGCCGTAAATAATGTCGAATTCTGCTTGCTTAAATGGTGGAGCCATCTTGTTCTTAACAACTTTAACTCTTGTGCGGTTACCGACTGATTCGGTGCCATCCTTTAGAGTTTCAATGCGACGGATATCAAGGCGAACTGAAGCGTAGAACTTAAGCGCTTTTCCACCTGTAGTTGTTTCAGGAGAACCGAAGAAGACACCGATCTTTTCGCGGAGCTGGTTGATAAAGATCGCAGTTGTCTTTGATTGGTGCAGCGCACCGGTGATCTTGCGGAGCGCTTGTGACATAAGGCGTGCTTGCAAGCCCATATGTGAATCGCCCATCTCGCCTTCAATTTCAGCGCGAGGAACGAGAGCGGCAACTGAGTCAACAACAACAAGATCGAGCGCACCGGAACGGATCAACATATCCATGATCTCAAGTGCTTGCTCACCAGTATCTGGTTGTGAAACTAGAAGGGCATCGATATCAACGCCAAGTTTCTTTGCATACTCTGCATCAAATGCATGCTCGGCATCGATAAATGCGCAGATACCGCCAGCTTTCTGTGCATTTGCAATTGCGTGCAAGGTAAGAGTTGTCTTACCGGAAGATTCTGGTCCGTAGATTTCTACGATACGTCCACGTGGCAATCCGCCGATACCGAGTGCGATATCGAGTGCGATTGAGCCAGTTGGGATAACTTCAATGATCGCGTTTTGACGATCAGACATCTTCATTACTGAGCCTTTTCCAAATTGACGTTCAATCTGGGCGAGCGCGGTATCGAGCGCCTTTTGGCGATCGGATGTATTTTTCTCTTCGGCTTTATTTGCTTTATCAGCAGCCACGTTTTACTCCTTTAGATAAGAACGTCTATGCATGATGCATATTCGTTGGTAGTCGGCCCAGAAGGTACGGTGGGCCACCGACGGCCTACGAGGCTTATAGAGAGCCTGTGGGCGGAAGATGGAACCGCTCTGGTTGTGCAGGGATAACTTTATCCGAACATCTGTTCGAAAGGTAGCAGGGGGCACCGACAGCGGTAATTGGCGTGTCGCGTGGGAGGATTCGAAGCGTGTTGATCCTGCTGCCGCCGTCTGAGAAGAAGAATTCGACCAGTAAACCGACGCCTGCGATCAACGTTTATACCGGTGTCCTCTACCAGGCCCTGGATTGGGCGAGCCTTTCTGCAGCCGCCAAGAAGCGAGGCGCGAGCGCCGTTGTGATCATCTCGGCCAAGTACGGCGCGGTCCGGCCAGATCAACCCATTGAAAGCTACAAAGAGAAGATCGACAACAACGCCATGCGCGGGCCAGTTGCTGCAGTCTTAGATCCAATCAAAAGTGCGCTGATTGTCGATTGCCGTTCTTCGACCTACAAAACGGTCTGGCACTCCCCCGTAGATAAGACCGTTGAGATTCGCGTATCAACCGTTGTAAATGGCGAGCGCACCGTTGTGACACATATGTCGAAAAAGACGCGAGGTGAAATCACGCGGTGGCTCTTGCAATCTCGTTCTATGCCAAAGACTCCTGAAGATTTATATGCCATCGTCTCTGAAAAATACCCTTGTGCGCTAACTCCAAGCGATGGAACATCCCCTTGGGTTCTTGAGGTAATCGCGGTTTAGTTGCTTGCGATTGCTTCTTAATTTCTTGCTAGATAACCCCAAGCCAGACTGGCGGCGATAGCTACCCAAATTTGATAGGGAAGAAGAAATAGCCCCATTGCGACCGATGCTCTGAAGGTTAGCAAGAGCATCGGAATTGTTAGCACCGCAGTCGAAGTCAAAGCAATCGACGCGATTAAGAAATTATGTGGGACATAGAATTGATAAGCCCAAATCAGCGCTGCGACGATACTTAATCCAAAGAATACAAGCCAAGTTATATTCTCAAAGCGCGTCAAAGATTTTGAGACTTGGTATGAGGCTATGCCAAGAACTATAAAGTTATATGGCCAGATCAATCCAAAGATTGAACTGGGTGGCTGCCAAGGTGGACGATTTAACGAGGCATACCAACCGGGTGCAGAAGAAACCCAGATTCCTGAACCAAAGGCATAGATAAAGACAAAGAGGATTCCAATTGCGGCGGTAATTAATTTGAAATCCACAGTATCAACCTAGTGGAAGCTGCTGGTGTGTCGGCGGTTTAAAGCTTGTGAAGTTTAAGTTTTATGCCAATCCAGCTGCCAATAAATACAGTTGCGAAGAAGACCCAGCCAGAGAGCGCAAAAGATTGAGTGCCTGATAGCAGAACACCAACGGTGCAACCTAGGGCGATCATGGAACTCCACCCCAAAAGCACGCCACCAAGCAAAGCAGTTAAGCCATTGCGCAAGGTAATCTGCTGAAATTTAAAGCGATTTCCGGTTAGTGCAGCGGCAAATGAGGCGAGCACAATTCCCAGAATTAGCCATCCGTTGTTAACGATCGCAGTCGACACAATCGCAACACAACCAGCCATAAGATCAAGACCGTCGAGGTTTTCAGGAATCCAACTCTTGCCCTCAAAATAAGTTCGTGAAGTCGTGCTTATCTGGCGAGTTACGCCCAGAGGTTCAATACGAAGATATGCAAAGGTTCCAATTACGCCGAATATCGCGCCAGTTGTTAGCGGGCGCCAGCGATTGATAAAGAGTGATTGACGTACCGAAGCTAGCGAAACTCGCTCTGCAACTGGATTTGCAAGTGGAGTTGAATTCTTTCCCCACTTGATAGCGATAATCGCAATTACAGAAAGCACAAGAAGAGTCAGTAGCAGTGCGCCGCCATAACCTAATTTATGTGGCAGCCAGCTGCTCGATGCTCCACTGATTGACTTTGAATACAGGGTGTTCCAACTCTTAAATCCAAGACCGAAACCAATTAACGATCCAAAGAGCGCAGGATAAGCACGAAGTGAACCCTGACCGATTCGATATAAATGACCACTGATACAAGCGCCAGATAGCGCCATACCAATTCCGAATGCCAGCCCTGCAACTACTAAAGCCAGACTTACTGGACCAATGTGTGCACCGGGTGGAACTCTCTCTGAATTAGTGTCCGGTAAGAATTGACCGAAGATAATGGCGTAACCAAGCGCTCCTACTGCGATTGCGCTAAGGATCGACAGGAATGGAGTTGTATCTCTATCCTCCACTGCATCGCGAAAAATGCAGAAGAAACAGAATCTTCCACGTTCAAATGCAATACCTAGCGCGCTTCCAATTAACAATGAAAGAGCGGCATTTACGCCAGCGCCCTCTTTGCCATTTAGAAAATATGCGGTGGCAAGCAGCAGGACGATAATTCCACCTGCTGCAGTGGTGCGAAGCGTGTCTGCTCTGCTCCAGATAGAAGCCTCAACAGAGGTTCCGCCTGTAGCGGAACCTCTGCCAAAGTTAGTATCTGTATTAATTAGGAAGCTCCCCAAATTGTGCCGGCTGGGTTGTTGATTGGGTTACCGACGCTATTGCCGTACTCCGTCCAAGAACCGTCATAGTTCTTAACTTCATAACCCAGAATCTCACTCAACACGAACCAAGTGAGCGATGAGCGCTCACCGATACGGCAATAGGTGATGATGGTTTTCTTTCCATCAATTCCCTTGTCAGAGTAAAGCTTCTTTAACTCAGCGACAGTCTTGAAGGTGCCATCAGAATTAACGTTCTGGCCCCAAGGAACATTTACTGCACCAGGAATATGTCCAGCGCGCACTGCTAACTCTTGGAAACCAGCAGGTGCGAAAATCTTTCCGCTGAATTCATCAGCAGAGCGAATATCGACCATATCAACGCTGCCCTTCTTGCGAACTGCAGGAATAACATCGCGGTTTAGTGTTGCACGGATACTTCGGTCAGCTTTTGTTGCAACAAAGTTACCCGCTTTTGGTGCTGGAACTGCGGTTGTAAATCCACGTCCATCTTTCTCCCACTTAACTCGGCCACCGTCTAGCAAACGAACATCCTGGATTCCGTAGGTGTTGAAGATCCACGCACCCCACGCAGCAAACCAATTGTTCTTATCTCCGTACAGAACTACCGTTGAGTCCTTATTGATTCCGGCTGCACGAGCTAACTTCTGGAATCTTGGGGCTGCCACGATATCGCGATTAACAACTTCAACCAGGTCTGTGTACCAGTTGAACTTAACGGCGTTCTTAATATGGCCACGTTCGTACAAGCCAGATTCAGTGCTTACTTCGATAATTTTTACATCAGGATTGTTTAGATTCTTTTCTAGCCAATCAGCCTGAACCACTGCGCGGGCTAAGTTCTTTGGTGCTGCGTTGGCAGGCGCAACAGATAGACCAGCTACCAGCGCAAGGCTAATTAGCGCTGTGATAAATACATTTGTTCGTATAACTGCTTTTCTTAACATATGACTCTCCCTTGAAATAACATAAATTGATTGGAATAAATTAGATGAAAGTTTTTTATTCTAGACAACGAGGTAATGCGGCTGAGTTAAAAATCAGCAGGCAGAGGTGTTTACGCGACAGAAGTCAATTACACGACGCTTGGTAAACATAAGCAGAAATATAAAGTCTTAACTGATAACTTGCAACACGCTAATTACTTGCAACTGCGCGCTATCGGTATTTAGAAGTTTCCATTGGATATGCAGCACATACTGCGCGCCAGATATCGCTCGGTTCAATTCCTAATTGCAGGGATTCATCGACGCTCTTACTGCCTAATTCTGTAATTGCAATATCTTTGCAGAAAGAAGGTGTCCAATCTTCGCCGAAAGATAGCGTTAAGCGTTCACGGAGATCAGAGATGCGCATCGAATTACTTTTAAGTGGCTAAAAAAGGGTGCGATCGACGAGAAGTTCTGCTTGTTCCCGC
Source organism: Actinomycetota bacterium (assembly GCA_947463335.1). Next base: position 5,674 of record CANHRF010000016.1, on the reverse strand, counting down.
GACTGTTTTGCACTTAGTGGCTGCATTACTTGGCCGATCAACCAGCGCATCGCAACACCGGTTCCCGGCTCAGACTTGGTAGCGCCATATAGACAGCGGGCAATTTCCAGGTAAAGAGGATGATCAGCATGAGCTAAAGCGTTTGTTAAAGCGCTTTGGTCATGGGCTCGCATTGCCGCTAGCGCTAAATCTCCAGAGATATAGCGCGAGAGCGCTTCCAGAGCATCAGCGGGGGTTCCGGCTTTATTTGCTAACGCGACCATATGTTCTACTTCAGCAGCAATAAGTGCAGAGATGACTGCGTTCTTATCTCTGTAGTGATTGTATAAAGTTGCGCGTGATACTTCAGATGCATCTGCAATTTCAATCATAGAAATATTTGATAGACCAAATTGAGAGATTAAAGTTTTGGTACCTTCGAGAATGGCGCTCTCTGTTCGGCGATGTGTTGCGCCTTGAGTTGCGTACTTAGGCTGCGTCGACAACGGACAACTTCGCGCTCTCGAGAACTTTAAGTTCAGTTGAGACGTTTGCGATCACTGTGGAAAGAGTTAACCCAAGTGCTTCGCAGATTGCATTAAGAAGTTCAGATGAGGCTTCTTTCTGGCCACGTTCTACTTCAGAGAGATAACCAAGAGAGACTCGTGCTTCGCGAGCAACATCGCGCAAGGTGCGTGATTGCTCAGTTCGTGCAGCGCGAAGGGTCTGACCAACTGCGGTTCGTAGCAATGCCATAACCGTCACCCTTTCTGCTGCGCCGAAGCGCTCTCGTCTTGTTGTCTAAGGATACGCGCAAAAGAGGCTATCGCGCTTGCCACAGTGGCGTTTCGCACGACTTCGCGGTCGCCCGAGAGCGAAAGTTCTATAACTTGCACAACTGGGCCAACAAAAGCCACAAAGACCCGGCCCGCATCGGAGCCATCAGAAGGCCCTGGGCCGGCGACTCCAGTTGTTGCAATAGCCCAGCTTGAGCCGAATGATTTATTTGCGCCTTTCGCCATTTCAATAGCAACTTCTTCGCTAACTACAGAGCGCTCCTTAATTAAATCTGGCGAAACGTTTAGATGCGAACTCTTTATCTCTGCACGATAGGCAGTAATAGATCCGAGAAAAACATCGGATGCCCCCGGAACCATGGTTAGCGCTTGGCTCAACCCTCCAGCAGTTAGCGATTCAGCAGTTGACAGGGTTTCTCCGCGGGCGCGTAGGCAGTCATGAATATCAGAAATCAATCCGATTATTTCATTGGTCAGTGCCACGAGAAGTCCAATCAACTCTTAGGTCTAAAGGCAGATCGTACATAGTAAGCGCCAGTAAGAACCGTTAAGGCGATGGCTACATACATAAATCCATCTCTAAACCAGTACAGATCTGGATCCAAAGGCATTACATAAAATCCCGTGCCAAATCCTTGGAACATCGCTTTGATCTTTCCGCCCTTATTTGCGGGAATAACACCGCGCTTTACGATCGCCAACCGGAATAGCGTGATTCCGATTTCGCGCGCCAAGATAACAATAGTTATCCACCAAGGCAGGCGATCGAGAATCGATAGGCAGATCATCGCGGTTCCCACCATCGCCTTATCGGCTACAGGGTCAAGGAACTTACCTAACTCAGTTATCTGATGTCTGCTGCGCGCTAACTTTCCATCAACGATATCGGTTAGACCCAAGATAAAAAATATCCACCAAGAGATAATCTGCCAGTTGTAATCATCTCCACCGTTCATAAATAAAGCGATCGCGCCAAAGGGAATTAGAAGTAATCGACCTATCGTTAGCGAATTCGGGGTTATGAAGGCGGGAAGATTCATAAAGCGCGAGCTACCAAATCTGCGCCCATCGAATCAACAACCACGGCATCAACGTACTGACCGACTTCGAAATTAGTATCTATAAATGAGGTTGTGCCATCTACTTCTGGGCCCTGATGGGCGGCGCGACCTTCTTGAAGTTCCTGATCCTCAATCAAAACGCGAACCGTTTCGCCTATTCGAGCGGTCGCGCGTACTGAGACCATCTCATCCGCCAGAGAAGATAGCGATTCAACTCTTTGGCGGATGACATCTTCATCGACCTTGTCAGTTAATCCCAACGCTTCGGTATTGTCTTCGTCGGAGTAACCAAAGATTCCTATCGCATCTAACTTTGCTGCGCTTATAAAGTCAGCGAGTTCATCAAAATCTGCTTGCGTCTCCCCCGGAAAACCAACTATAAAGTTAGAGCGAATCCCAGCCTCCGGGGATAACGCTCGGATCTGTGTAATCAAATGTAAGAATTTCTCAGAATCTCCGAAGCGACGCATCCGTCGTAGCACCGTTGGGCTGGTGTGCTGGAATGAGAGATCGAAGTACGGTGCAATCTTCTCTGTCTCGATCATCGCCTGTAGCAAGGAGGGGCGCATCTCTGCAGGTTGCAGATAGGAAAGTCTGACTCTCTCCACCCCTTCAATTGCGGCAAACTCCGGAAGAATTTTCTCCATTAACTTCAGATCGCCGAGATCCTTGCCATATGAAGTTGTATTTTCACTGACTAAGAAAAGTTCGCTAACGCCATTTTGGGCGAGCCATCTGCCTTCTTCAATGATTTCAGTTGGTTTGCGAGAGATAAATGAACCTCTGAAATATGGAATCGCGCAGAATGAACAACGTCGATCACACCCGGATGCGATCTTGAGCGGAGCCCACGGAGCGTTTCCGAGGCGTTTGCGAAAGAGCGAACCTCCCGCTCCCAGTGATGATGCATAAGATTCATTTATCGCTTCTTGTCGAGCAGCAGGGCGATCAGCTGGAGCGATTGGCAAGAGCGAGCGACGATCACGTGGAACGTGCGGAGTATGTGCGTTTCCAGAAACTATTGATTGCAGGCGAGCAGAAATATCTTGGTAATCATCAAAACCTAAAATGCCATCTGCTTCCGGAAGCGCTTTGGCTAACTCTTGTCCGTAGCGCTCTGCCATACAGCCCACTGCCACGACTGCGCGCGTTTTCCCGTGGCCCTTAAGCGAATTAGCTTCAAGGAGCGCATCAATTGAATCTTTCTTTGCGGACTCAATAAAACCACAGGTATTTACGACTGCAACTTCTGCAGATTCAACATCAGAAACTAAGGTCCAACCATCAGCAGCTAGGCGACCGGCTAACTCTTCGGAGTCGACTTCATTACGGGCACAGCCCATAGTCACAATTGCAACGGTCCGACTCATTTGTCAGATGGTACAGCGTTGCTGGCTACTTAGATCTGAAAGTCTTGCGAATCTCTTCGTTACGTCCGCCAAGTGGGGCAATTTTCTCACCATTTAAGGTTAAATCTAGATCTCCAGCATTACTCAGATAAATACTGATCGAATCTGGTGCTTTAAAGCTCTTGGTCTCGCCTTGAAATAACGGACCCTTAAATAAACTCTCTCCACCAACGACAACATCAATATTAGAATTTCCCCGAGCCGCTGAAATAGAAAGTGTTAACTCACCAGTGATAGATGGGGCTGCTTCGCTCTCCTGGGGTGGAGCAACTGACGGTGAAACTTCTTCGGAAGGCGTGCTGGATGGCGTCGCAACGGCAACGCTATTTGAAGTAACTGTGGTTTTTGAATTTGAAATAATTATCTGTCCGACAGCGACTGCCGCCAACACTACAACTGAGGCTATTGCTAAAGATTTCCACGAGATTGATTTGCGCTCCGTTGGTATTCGCGTGACATTGTTCTCAACCAACATATCGTGAATTTTTCGGACTTCAGATGAGTGCTCTTTGTTATACAGATCAATTAAAGTCTGGGGATCAACGGAAATAATCGGTGCAATATTTCTTAAGTGTCCGCGTGCGTATGTATCACCACCACAATGTGAAAAGTTATTCTTTTCAATTTCTCTTAGTAATCCAGCGCGTATGCTGGTGCGTTCGGCGAGTTCGTCAATGCTCAGGCCGGCGCTTTCGCGCGCACCTTGCAAGAACTCTCCTAGCGACATTGAAACCTACAATTCTTTATATATCCATATTCTCCGAAGAGTAAAAGTCTAGAGCGCCTATCACCCCGTGCCTAGCGATTAGGGTGATCAGGATCCAATATCACCCCAAGGAGTAGTCCCCTATTCGGTTAACACCGAGTGAAATTAGTAGTCACGCAAGGTGGCCAGCACTGAATCCAACTCGTCAGGCTTGACCATAACCACTCGCGCCTTGGAACCTTCCGAAGGTCCCACGATTCCACGAGACTCCATTAGATCCATCAACCGTCCCGCTTTTGCAAATCCAACTCGCAACTTACGTTGCAACATAGAAGTAGATCCGAATTGCGTTCCGACTACAAGTTCAACGGCTTGCAAGAGCAAATCTAAATCATCACCAATATCTTTATCGACGAGCTTATTAGTTTGCGGAGCCACTGTGACATCTTCACGATAACGCGGAGATAACTGCTTCTTTACGTGATTTGTAACCGCTTCGATTTCACGTTCTGATACATATGCTCCTTGAATACGAATCGCGCGCGATGCTCCCATTGGAATAAATAAACCATCGCCTTGACCGACCAACTTTTCTGCACCTGGACTATCCAAGATAACGCGACTATCGGCCAATGAACTTGTGGCAAAAGAAAGGCGTGACGGTACATTCGCTTTGATTAAGCCGGTTACTACATCGACTGATGGACGCTGTGTAGCAAGTACCAGGTGGATACCTGCAGATCGCGCTAATTGAGTAATTCTCACAACAGATTCTTCAACTTCACGAGCCGCAACCATCATCAAATCTGCCAATTCATCGATGATCACCAATAGATATGGGTAAGGCTCGACAACGCGATCGCTTCCGGGAGGTGCAATCACCTTTCCGGCGCGGACCGCTTTGTTGAAATCATCAATATGTCTAAACCCAAATGTAGAGAGATCTTCATAGCGCAGATCCATCTCGCGAACCACCCAAGTAAGCGCATCTGCAGCCTTCTTTGGATTTGTAATAATCGGGGTAATCAAATGCGGAATACCTTCGTAGGCGGTTAATTCAACGCGCTTCGGATCAATCAGAACCAAACGAACATCATCTGGTGTGGCGCGCATCAATATCGAGGTAATCATCGCATTGATCATTGATGACTTACCTGCACCAGTTGCGCCCGCGACAAGCAAGTGAGGCATCTTGGCTAAGTTCGCACAGACAAAATTACCTTCGACATCCTTGCCAAGCGCGACCAACATTGGATGATGGTCTTGGCCAGCCACGGTTGAGCGCATTACATCGCCTAAAGCAACGATTTCTCGATCAGCGTTAGGAATCTCAATTCCAACTGCAGATTTTCCGGGGATCGGCGAAAGTATTCGAACATCACTGCTTGCAACTGCATAAGAAATATTCTTAGCCAGCGCTGTAATCCGTTCGACTTTAACAGCGTTGCCTAACTCGACTTCATAGCGAGTAACGGTCGGTCCACGCATAAAACCGGTGACTTGTGCATCAATTTCAAATTGAGCAAAGACTTCAGTGAGGGCGGCAACAACGGTGTCATTGGCCTTTGACTTGGCTTTTGCAGCTGGGCCAGTGCGAAGTAAATCTTGCGGAGGCAGTGAGTAATGAGAGTCTGCCGTCAGTAGTAATTGTTCCGGTCTCTTCGCGGTTGCAGCAGTTGTTGAAGCCGCTACAGGTGCCTGAACCTGGCGCGGAACTTCTAC
>CANHRF010000015.1 GCA_947463335.1 Actinomycetota bacterium | reverse complement strand
TTAGCGCAATCACTTCATATCTCTGAAGCGACCTTTAAAACGCATCTCGCGTCGATCTATCGCAAACTTGGCGTCGCAAATAGATTCGCCGCCCTGCGCAAGGCGAAGGACCTCAATTTACTTTAAGTAGCTTCCGAAACTCTTTCGCCCAAGTTTCCCAGCCCCAATTTGAGATGACCCATTCACGCCCGCGCGCACCCATTGCTCTCGCTTGATCTAAATCATCCAGCATGGAGATAGCAGCTCTTGAAATATCGGCGGAATCTCGACCATCAACAGTTACGCCAGTTACACCTTCAACAACTGCATCTGGCGCACCTCCTGACTTTCCAGCTATCACCGGCAGACCACAAGCACTTGCCTCGAGATAAACGATTCCTAGCCCTTCAACTTCTAGTCCGGCTAAGCGCGAACGAGAAGGCATCACAAATAAATCTCCGGTACTTATGTACGACGGGAGATCTGCATATTGAATACGCCCAATAAAGGTAATGGCACCTTGTAACGCTAAATCACTTGTTAACTTCTCTAACTTCTTCCGATACGGACCTTCTCCAACCATCAGGAGGTGAGTATCTGGATGGCGTTGCAGAATCGCAGGCAGTGCGGCGATCAAAAAATCTTGACCTTTGCGATGAACTAAGCGACCAACGCTAACTATTACTTTTTTCTCGGCTAGGCCCAGACTTTGGCGTAGTTGTGGCGCTGCGGAGCTAGGTGCGAAATGAACTGTATCTATGCCGGGTGCGATCTTTACCATTGCAGATATAGATTTTTGCGAGAGCGCGCGTGAGATTTGAGTGCGCGTGAAATCACCTAAGTAAGTTAAATGGTCCACGTTCCGTCCAATATAACCAATCGCCCAGTTAAATGGCCAGATCTTCGCCCACCAGACTTCATGCCCGTGCGTTAGCGCGACTATCTCCTTTGCTCCTGCTTTACGTAAACCTCCAGCCATAATCGCCAAAGGCGCTGCTGCGCCAAAAAATATTTTCTCAATACCTTGGCTAACTATTTCCTTCTTTACCGCTCTATAAACACGGGGTGTCGGTAGTAAAACCTTTGATTTATCCCTGATGACCTTTACGCCAAATTTTTCTTGCCATTGTTGGTCATAGCCTCGCGTATCCCCTTGTTGCGAGGTGTAAACCGTTACCGAACCCCACGGCAAACGCTCGATAAGTCCGATAACAAATGTTTCAATTCCGCCAGCGCGTGGACCAAAGTCATTGGTGATGCAGATAATTTTTTCAGACATTAACTTTAATTAACTTAAATTAACTAGAGGCGACGTGCGCCGACATAAGGTTTACGTCCTAGGTTTGAGGCACTTGCAACCTTTACACGTGATCCAGAACGAGGTGCGTGGACCATCTTGCCGCCGCCTAGATAAATTCCAACGTGAGAGATTGGGCGGCCAAAGAAGACCAAATCGCCCGGTTTCAAATCACTGCGCTTAATAGATTTTCCATATTTAAATTGCGCTCTTGAAGAGTGAGGCAGGGAAACGCCAGCAGTTTGAAATGCCCGCATCGTTAATCCAGAGCAATCCCAGTAAGTCATTCCATCTGCACCGAAAACGTACTTATCGCCGATCTGCTTTAGAGCGAACTGCAACGCCTTACCTGAGCGCCCCGAGACTGAGGCGTACTTCTTTGCAGCGGCTAGCGAAGAAGCTTGATCGGCATCTTCTTCCTGTTGCGCAAGGCGCGCTAATCTCTCGCGATCTTCTTTCTTAAGTTTGGCTAAGAGCGACTCAGCTTCTTTTAACTTGGATGAGGCGCGTGCGCTCTGTGCCGCTAGCCGCTTCTGCGCTGCTTGAACAAGGGCAAGCTTGTCATTTACCGTAAGCGTAGTAGCGGTTAAGCGTTGTTTCGCTGCTTGATATTTGCGAAGTTCAACAGACTTCTTTCTAGTTATCGCTTCTAACGATCCTGCGGCTGAGAGATAGAGCGCTGGGTCGGAAGAGAAGAGAAGTTCTAGGCTCTGACTTAACCCGCCGGTCTTATACTGCTCAACTGCGATAGCGCTCAAAGATTTGGAGAGCGCGTTAACGCTCTTGCTTTGGACTTCTCGCTCCGCCTGAATTCCAGAGAGCGTTCGGTTTAGTGAAGCTAACTTAACTTTCGCTTCTTGAGCGCCCTCGGCAGCGGTCGTCGCCTCTTCCTCAAGTTGGCGAACGCGAGCCTGAATCTCCGCCAAGGTCTGAGCCGCCTCGGCTGAAGGAGCAACAAAGAGCGGAGCGGCTATCGCAAATATGGCGATAGCGATCGCGCTGACTGATCGCAGTCGTAGCCCTTGTCCGAGAGTTAACATAAGAGTTCAAGGCTAACGGGGGCTATAGTCGATTCTCAACTTGAGATAGGCGTGGCTTATCTGTGAATTTCGTTAGTTTATGAGAAATCACGCTGAGTTATAGCGCAATGGGCGAATAATTCCGCGTGAGGAGAGTAAATCAATCGCCTCTGCCGTTGAATCTGGAATCTCGATAGCGATCGCCTCAGATTCGCTTCTGGTATCAGCGTTGCCATTTCTTTTGGTATCAACCTTGGAGATAAAGAAGGTCAGGATGCAATCGTCACACCCAATATCTCGGACCGCGCAACTTTCACAGGAAATGATCATGTCTAAAAAGGTATCTGCCTCCACTGACATCTCTTTTGGGGGCGGTAGCCTTTTGATATGTCGGTCTTCGCTTCCCTTGTCGTCGGTGGCGACGGCTCCACATCTAAAGGCGGAAACTCTCGCGAGGTTTCTAGCGGCATCGACCGAACCACCTTCCTAGAACGACGACGTAAGGCGGATTTCCTGCTCATCGGCGGCGAAACAGCGCGTTGCGAGCCATACCACCGCACCCCAGTTCCGGTTGTTATCTCATCCCGCTCAATGATCAACTCGCTCGCTGATAACCGCCTGGCTCACTGGTGGAACCTCTCTCCCGCTGCCGCCCTAGCAAAGGGAATCGAAAAATTTGGCGGGAACGTTCTTGTGGAATCTGGTCCGACCTTTTTAGAGCAACTTATTTTGAGTAAAGCTCTAGATGGAATTTATCTGAGCATTACTGAAGTTGTTGGCGGGGAAAATCCAATTAACGTTGCAGATCTTTTAGAAAATTTCAGCGAAGTTACCCGCAGCGAAATTGAAGGTACTATTTTTATTGAAGCTAGAACGCTGAAATCAGTGCAACACCTGTAACTGCTGCAAAAATTCCAATGTATTGCACCCGGTGCAGTCTTTCATTTAAGAATTTATATGCCAAGAGGGCGGTAAAGATTGGATAAAGCGCGCCTAACACCATTGATAGCGTGAGACTTCCTCTGGTGGTTGCAATTCCTAATAGCAAATTCGCTAAGAAATCAGCACAACCAATAAATATCAATGTCGGAGCTAACCTAAATTGCAATCCACCTAGGGTGCGATACCTTAAAAGAATTCCCAATGAGACAAATAATGTGGTTACGCGCATCGCCACCATTGTCATCAACGGGCTTCCTTCAGAACCGATAGCCATCCCCAGTAAAGAGAAACCAAATCCGAACGCTGCACCAAGTGCGAGGATTAGCGGCTTGATCGGCAGACCCTGAGATAATTCAGGGCCGCTGGCCAAGAATGCGCCAACAATCGCCAGAGCTGCACCAATTGTGAGAATTAGAGAGAGGCGATCCCCCTTAACAATGAATGCGTAAGCAACTGGAATTAGCGCAGATAATCCACTGATCGGAGCTACCACTCCCATTCGCCCGGTAGCCAAACCTGCATATAAACACATCAGACCTGTGTAACCAAGTAGCCCAGCAAGAGCTCCAGGGAAAAAGTAACCATTAACTCCAAAAGCGTTTGCGGAAAATTCTCCAGTTGCAAGCACCAGAATAATTCCAAAAACTAGACCAATAGCTTGCGTTACTCCCAGAACTGCAATTGCAGGATATTTTTTACTTAACTTCCCACCGTGATAATCGGCAGTCCCCCACAGCAAACTGGAAAATAGCGCTAATAAGGTAGCCATAACGCTGAAGAGTACACAACATTGCGCCCTGCCTCCCACTTATATCGCGCGGCCATCTTTAGAATTAACCAGTGGATATAACGCAATTCAATCGAATGATTGAACACCTTCGCTCTGTCACTCCACGTTCTGAAATTATCTTGGAAGAAGTCCCCGCGCCGCAAAAATTGGCGACATATTCCTTCGCCTTCACTGCAGATGTATCAAATGGCTTATTAGGTGATGCAGAAGATGAGATCGCATCCGGGCGCTTTGTTCTGTTGCACGAGCCAGGTGGACAAGATACTTGGGAAGGCGAATTTCGCTGCGTAACATTTTTAAGTGCCGATGTAGATGAAGCGATGCAAGATGATCCACTTCTCCCTGAAGTTGGTTGGAGTTGGCTCCTTGATTCTCTATCTGCAGCGGGTTGTGAATTTAACGCCCCTAGCGGCACGGTCACTCGCGTTTCTAGCGCATCGTTCGGGAAGTTATCTCCGCGTAACGATGAATCTGAGATCGAAATTCGCGCATCTTGGAGCCCAATCATTAAAGATAGCGATGAAATGATTGCTCACGTTTTGGCTTGGTGCAATCTCTTAGGTGAAGTCGCCGGATTACCACCTGTTGTTGAGGGCGTTGCCCCAATTTCTGCAGCGCGACGTAAAGCTTAGCCGCGCTCGTATAATTCAAAGATATGGAAAAGGTAGAAGAGAACTCCCCTAACGACGAGCCGGTGATTACCGCGGTTCCTCTCTTGGCCCCCGCAGAGGGTGTACCGATTGTTATCTCAGACGAGTCCGCTTTTGAAAGCGCACTTGCTCAATTACAACTTGGCGAAGGTCCTTTCGCGGTCGATGCGGAGAGAGCATCTGGATTTAAATATAGCGCTCGGGCATATCTGATTCAGATTAAGCGCCATGGTGGTGGATTACATTTAATTGATCCGATTCCCTTTGGCCCCCATCATCGACTCTTTCTAAAGTTAAATGATCTTTTGCAGAGCGATGAAGTAATTCTGCACGCGAGCACCCAAGATCTACCTTGTCTGCGCGAATTAGGGATAAACCCTACGAAGTTATTTGATACTGAACTCGGTGGTCGCATTGCTGGACTGCCTCGAGTTGGGTTAGGACCGCTACTTGAATCACTTATGGAAGTCTCACTTGCCAAAGAACATTCAGCGGCAGATTGGTCGCAGCGCCCGCTGCCACAAGAGTGGCTCAACTATGCAGCTCTCGATGTCGAGTTACTTGTCGAACTTCGCGACAAGGTTTACACGCTCTTAGCGAGCGCCAATAAATGGGAATGGGCGCGCGAGGAGTTTGCGGCAATTCTCAACGCTCCCCCGCCACCGCCGCGCATCGATCCTTGGCGACGGACATCAGGCATGCATAAAATTAAAAAACGTAATCAGTTGGCGATCGTTCGCTCACTTTGGACGGTGCGAAATGAGATCGCGCAAGAAGTTGATATCTCGCAAGGACGGTTACTTTCGGATGCAGCAATTGTTGAGCTCGCATCCGTCGCCCATCTCAAGCCGTTGAAGAGTAAGAAGGATTTAGAGCGAGCGCTCCGTCCTCTGGGCTTGCGCGCCCGCTGGATGGAGAACGCTGCCTCTTGGATCAGCGCGATATCTGATGCCCTATCCCTTAGCGAAGAACAATGGCCACAGGTCAGGACTGATTCTGATTCATTGCCGCCGCTGAAGATTTGGCGTGAGCGCTTTCCAGATAAGTACGCGCCATTAACTCACGCTAAGGCGCGCCTGGCAGAGAAGGCAGAAGAGCTCTCGATACCTCTCGAAAATATGATTACCCCCGAATTTATCCGCCGGATCTGTTGGAATGCACCTAAGGGCGAAGTATCCAAAGCGCTGGCAACCTTAGGAGCGCGTAACTGGCAGATTGAGATAGCGGCTCCGATATTGGAATCTGCACTGCTTGAGACTGAAGCGCTGGCAAGCGAAGTTGAAGAGAGCGATGGTGAAACTACCCTCGCGCAAAGTACCTAACAGGTCCCAGGTGTTTCAGGTAAACCGTCTGTCCTAACTCAAATTGCGCAGGTCCAATTACTCGAGCCTTTATTGCAGTTACTGAATCAGCTATAGCCACAGTCAACATGGCATCGTGGCCGTAGTAATCAATATGTACGAGTGAGCCCGCTATCCCCTCGTGATCTAACTTAGAAACTTGAATCTCCTCAGGTCTAATAACTACATAGCCTGTGTCGCTGCCTTTAACTGCGCCGCCTAAAGTAGAGAGTGGGTAACGAGTCTCTCCATTCTCAAATTTCTGAGCCGGCAGGATGAGTACATCACCGGTACTCGCTGCTATCTCTGGAGATATCGGGGTTTCATAAACTTCTTCGGGTGTTCCATTTTGAACAACGCGGCCACCGCGCATCAAGATCACGCGATCTGATGAGACCAGGGCTTCTTCCCGATCGTGAGTTACTAATATCGCAGTTGATCCAAGTTTGCGCAGAAGCGCCACAACTTCACTGCGTAGCTCCTCCCTGAGTGCGGCATCAAGGGCAGAGAAAGGCTCATCAAGAAGTACCAACTTCGGTTTAATTGCTAGCGCGCGTGCCAGAGCAACTCTCGTCTGTTGGCCACCAGAGAGTTGGCTCGGAAGTCGCTTCTCAAAACCTGGCATACCGATCAAGTTCAACATCTCATCAGTTATTTCAGAGATCTGTGTTTTCGAATAAATCTCGCGATCTAGACCGAAGGCGATATTTTTTCCAACGTTTAAATGTGGAAAGAGCGCTCCTTGTTGTGGGACATATCCCGTGCCCCGCTTATTAGGTGGCAAGACAACTGAAGAGACGCCGACTAGTTGTGTGCCGAAACGAATTGCTCCACTTGTCGGAGGAATCAGACCAGCGATAGCGCGCAAAAGTGTGGTCTTGCCGCATCCTGATGGACCAAGCAGTGAGGCGATCTCACCTTGTCGCAAATCAAAGGAGAGGTCAGAAATAATTTCACGTTCGCCGAGATTGACGTTGAGATGAGAAATACTAAGTGAGGTCATTTAGAGATATCTCACTTTCTGCTCAAATTCACTCTTTGCAGTTCTAGGAATCGTCAAAATAAATGTCGGAATCGCGGCGATAATGACTAATAATAGTGCATACGGCGCAGCATCATTAAATCTACTTATAGCCGCAAAACTCCAGATCTCGGTAGCTAAAGTTTCCATTCCGGTTGGTCGCAACATTAGAGTCGCCGGAAGTTCTTTCATAGCAGTAAGGAACACTAACAAAACGCCGAGTGCGATATTTGGAAGGGCGATCGGAAAGACGACTTCTAGGGCGATACTAGATTTGCTCTTACCTAAGGTTGCTGCGACCTCTCGCAATTGCGGAGATACCAGAGCTAATGAATCTGCAGTTGATGCCACAGATTTAGCGAGGAAGAGAACTGCGTAGGCAAAGGCCAGCAAGAAAATTGATTGGTACAGAGCTCCTAATCGAGAACCGAAAGATACGAGCGCCAACCCGACTACGACGCCAGGCAGAGAGTGCGCTGCCAAGATAACTTTTCCGGATATGGCAGAGAATGCACTTGCGCCTTGTGTGGCTAAAAAGGCAAGTGGCAAAGAGATCAGAAGAGCTAAGAATGCGCCGAGCCCAGCAACGGAAATTGTTGAGAGCGCTGCTGAAATCAAATCTGAAAGAGCTACCGCGCCCGGGTTTTGGAAGTATCGCGATAACAGCACATAAAAGGGAAGAATCACGGCTAACACTCCATAGAGCGTGATAACAAACAAGGTAAAGATGGAGAGAGTCGGATTAGCGATCCGGCGAATTCTTGATTGAAATCCTTCAGCACCGCGAGATTCGAAATCTCTTCCCTTGAGGACAGATTCGAATGAGACAAAGATTGCTGCAACAAAGAAAAGCAGCAGACCGATCACGGAGGCGGCGCTGCGATCATACGATGACTTAAAGAGATTTTGAATTGAGACGGTTAAAGTTTCGACATTTAGTAATGAGACCGCACCAAAATCACTTAGAACATATAAGCCAGAGAGAAGTGCGCCTGCGCTGATGCTTCGCCGAACCTGCGGAAGAATTACCCTGAAAAATACCGAGATCTTAGAGAGACCGAGAGATCTGGCTACTTCAATTAACCCCGCATCGATTCTCTGGAAAGAGATCGTCACAGCGAGGATCATGTAAGGAAGCGTTGAGAGTGAGAGGATAAATACCGCTGCCCAAAATCCTTGCAAGGATGGAATAAGCGCTATCCAAGTGTAGGTAAATACATAAGATGGAATTGCAAGTGGAAGCACGGTAGAAACAAGCAGTAAACGTGGGTATGGGATATTTACATAATGTAAGCCAGCGGCAATTGCAGTACCCAGGAAGACATTTATAAGCACGACTATTAGAAGCAGAACTAAGGTCAGCGCAAGCACTTCAACAGTCTTCGGCCTAGTCAGAAGGGCAATCAAATCACTTACAGATTTTTCACTCGCCCTAATAAATAGGTAGAGCAAAGGTTGCGAGATCAGCAAAAGCACCGCGGCAACTAGGGCGCGTAACCCATATTTGCCTACCCAACTTTGAGCTTTCACTGCTTTAGCTCATCTCTACAAGAGGCCGACTTTGGTGAGTAGATCTTGCGTCCTTTGCACATTCTCTAAAGATCTTAAATCCACTTGTGGCGAGCCAATACTGGCCAGATCAGGAAGTGACTCTGGAGCTTTGCTTCCAGGAATCAATGAATACTCGTGAGTCTTCTCAGTAAAACTCTTTTGAATTGCAGCTGAGGTTAGGAAGTTAATCAAATCTTCCGCCGCTGAAACCTTCTTTGAAGTCGCCATTATGCCAACGCCAGAAACATTTACCAGATTTCCTATATCGCCAGCTTCAAAGAAGCCAATTGCGACATCGATATCTCTTCCTAGAGCTTCGCTTACTTCCCATACGTAGTAATGGTTGACTAGCCCTAGGCTTATCTCGCCTTTATCAATCGCTTCAACAATCGCGCTATTCTTCAAAAAGATTTGTGCATCATTTGCCTTCATCCCCTTGAGCCAGTTCTCGGCAAACTTCGCACCTTTTTCGTTGATGAGCGCGGTTACGAAAGCCTGAAATGAGGCATTGCTTGGTGCAATTCCAACTTGGCCTTTATATGCTGGCTTTGTTAAATCACTAACCGATTTAGGGGGAACTTCTAACGCTCCCGGACGATATGCAAAGACGCGAGCACGACCCGTTACACCGATCCAATTACGATCACTAGCGATGTATTTACTATCAATTTCACTTCCGATGCCGTCGGCCAGTTTTGCAAATAGTCCAGCGGCCGAGACAGCGCCTAGCGATCCGGCATCTTGTGAGAGAAATAGATCCGCTGGAGAGTTTTTGCCTTCTTCAAGAATCTGCGCCGCGAGTTCTGCTGAGTCACCGTAGCGAACATTTAACTTGATCCCGGATTTGCGTTCCCAGTTTGAAAGAAATGGTGCAATGAACTCTTCGGAGCGACCAGAATAGATCGTAAGTTCGGTGACCTTCTCTTCGGATTGATCAGAAGAAATTGTGGCGAAGGTTGCCCCACCGATTACTAGCGCCGCCAGGGCTATTCCTGCCACCATCAACTTCTTCTTCAACTCTTGCCTCCAAAAATTCGACCGCTCTAAGTCGGCTATTTACGAAAACCCAGAGATAACTAGGTATAAAGCGAGGTTAACGGATGGCTCGGAATTACGCAACAAAAACGTTGCGTAATTCATCACATCTGACCGGTCAGCCAAGTGGTGACAAAGTGGGCTACTGACAAGTAACCTTGAAACATACCCGTCAGAGAGGTTTCAAATATGTCGCAGAACCAACGCACCGTCGTCCTGGTTGATGCAGTCCGTACCCCATTTGGCAAGGCCGGAAGTATGTACTCAGGCACTCGCGCTGATGATCTGATGGTGCGCGCGATTCGTGGCTTGCTTGAGCGCAACCCAAAAGTTTCTCCTGATGCGATTGAAGATGTCGCCATCGCCGCAGCAACACAAACAGGTGATCAAGGAATGAATTTAGGCCGTAGCGCAGCGCTACTAGCTGGACTCCCAAATACGGTTCCGGGTTACTCCGTTGACCGTTGGTGCGCTGGTGCAATGACATCAACAACAACGCTCGCTGGTGCAATTGCATTCGGTTCTATCGATATCGCAATCGCAGGCGGTGTTGAACATATGGGCAATCACCCAATTGGTGATGGAATTGATCCCAATCCAAGATTCTTAGCAGAGCGAATTGTTGAACAAGATGCGCTCGCCATGGGTGCAACCGCTGAACGTTTGCACGATCGCTATCCGCAACTAACTAAAGAGCGCGCAGATCGTTATGCCTATAACTCACAAATGAAAACAGCCGCAGCATATGCCGCCGGAAAGATTCAACGTGATTTGATTCCGACAGCGGCACGAATTCCAGATTTAGGTTGGGGTATCGCAACCGTTGATGAACCACCACGTCCCACAACAACAATGGAAGGATTAGCAACTCTTAAGACTCCTTTCCGTGCCGCTGGCAGAGTTACCCCAGGAAACTCATCAGGTCTAAATGATGGCGCAACAGCTGCGCTACTAGCTAGTGAAGATAAAGCAAAAGAGTTAGGGCTCACCATAAAAGCTAAATTGGTTTCATATGCCTTCGCCGGCGTTGAGCCAGAAGTTATGGGTTATGGGCCAGTTCCCTCAACAATCAAGGCTTTAGCTAAGGCGGGGCTGCAGATTTCAGATATTGGCGCCTTCGAAGTCAATGAAGCATTTGCTGTTCAAGTAATAGCATTTCTAGATCACTTTGGCATTGCCGATGATGATCCGCGCGTAAATCCATATGGTGGAGCGATTGCAGTTGGCCATCCCCTGGCTTCTTCAGGAATTCGCTTAATGTTAAATCTTGCGCGCACCTTTGAAGAGCGCACCGATGTGAAATATGGGCTAACCACAATGTGTATCGGGCTCGGAATGGGTGGCACTGTTATCTGGGAGAACCCTCACTTCACTGGAGGTTCAAAGTAATGTCAACGCAAATCAATCTGCCTGAAGGTGCGCCTGAAGAAGTTGTCACAAATGCGCTCGTTCGCGATGTCGACCTAACTCCATTTGGCCACAAAGGATCTTTAGCGCTAATCACTCTAGATAATGGTTTAGACCACACCCGTCCAAATACCTTTGGACCACAATCTCTTGATGCGCTAAATAACGCGATCACCGATGCAATCGGTCGCGCGCCTGCAGCGATTGCAATTATCGGTAAGCCATTTATCTTTGCAGCTGGCGCCGATCTTTCTGCGCTCTCATTCCTTTCAAAGCGCGAGCAATCACTGGCTATTGGAAAGCTTGGCCATGATGTATTCCGTCGCTTAGATGAATGTGGCGTTCCAACTTTTGCATTTATAAATGGTCTCGCTCTAGGTGGCGGTCTAGAAGTTGGCTTGCATTGCAACTATCGCACTCTGGCTTCTACCGCTTTTACCGGATTGCCTGAAGTCTTCCTGGGTCTTGTGCCTGGGTGGGGTGGCGCCACAATTCTGCCTAAGTTAATTGGGCCAGAGCGCGCGGTGCAAGTAATTATGCTCAATGCGCTAAATAACAACACCATGATGAAGGCAAAAGATGCGCTCTCACTTGGTGTAGTCGACGCCGTTTACGAACCTGCAGATTTCCTAGAACGCTCAGTAGCTTTTGCTGCAAGCGTGCTATCAGGTAAGAATAAAATTGAACGTAAGGATTACTCAAACGATCCCGCTTGGGAGAGCGCACTAGCCACAGGTAAGGCTGCTTCGCTTAAGAAGTACGGTGGTGCGGAGATCGCATCTCCAATGCGCGCACTTGAATTGATCGCTGCCGCTCGCACAAATACTCGTGGCGCTGGATTCGATGCTGAAGATCAAGCACTCGCCGATTTAACTATGTCTGATCCGCTACGCGCTTCTCTCTATGCCTTTAACTTAATTCAAAAGAAGCGAAAGAAAGTTGAAGGCGCTCCCAAGGCCGCCCTAGCCCGCAAGGTGACCAAGGTCGGAGTTGTTGGTGCAGGCTTAATGGCATCACAGCTAGCGTTGCTACTACTTCGCAACCTGAAGTGTCCGGTGGTAATGACCGACATTGATCAAGAGCGCGCCGATAAGGGTGTGGCCTGGGTTAAGAACGAGTTAAACAAGTTGGTAGAAAAGAAGCGCATGAGTGAAGAATCAGCGCGACGACTATCTCTTCTAATAAGCGGTTCCGCTGATCAAAATACCTTCGCAGGCTCAGACTTTATTATCGAAGCGATCTTCGAAGAGCTTTCGCTTAAGCAAGATCTCTTTAAGAAGTTAGAGAAGATCGTCTCCCCCGAATGCGTATTGGCAACCAATACCTCATCGCTATCAGTTGAAAAAATGACTGAAGGTCTGGTTAATCCAGAGCGCGTGATCGGGTTCCACTTCTTCAACCCAGTGGCGGTAATGCCCCTCCTGGAAATCGCTCGTACCTCAACCACCGATGATGCTACGACAGCAACTGCGGTAAGCGTTGGTAAAGAGCTGAAGAAGACTATGATCATCTGTAAAGATGCACCTGGCTTTGTTGTTAATCGCTTGCTAACTCGCTTCATGGGCGAAGTTACTGA
>CANHRF010000014.1 GCA_947463335.1 Actinomycetota bacterium | reverse complement strand
TCAGGCCTAAAGATTGGGTCATAGCCAAAACCTTGATCGCCGATGGGGCTATGCAAAATCCAACCATTGAACTGTGCTTCTTCAACATGAGAGCGGCCATCTGGCAATACCAGCGCAGCTACACAAGTGAAGTGTGCGCTCCGCTTTTCATCTGGAACTCCGCTTAAAGATTGTAAAACCTTTGCAGTATTAGCTTTATCGTCGCCGTGATTTCCGGCCCAACGCGCAGAGTAGATTCCGGGATCTCCATTTAGAAAGTCAACACATAGCCCGCTGTCATCTGCGATCGCAGGAAGACCGGAAGCGAAAGACATTTCACGAGCCTTCAAGAGAGCATTCTCTTCGAAAGTTGATCCTGTCTCATCTACATCGTGTAGATCAGGAAACGCTTCAAGCCCTACTAGTTCTATCTCGCCTGCGGCAATATCGTCAAGGATGCGACGGAACTCTTCAATCTTTCCTTTATTTCGAGTCGCAAGAAGTAACTTGTGCGGACTCACTTAGCAAGGGCTGCTTTCTGAATTTCTCCCAGTTCAACACAACCAGCCACGGCTAAATCAAGAAGTGAGTTAAGTAATGAGCGATCAAAGGGCACGCCTTCGGCAGTACCTTGCACTTCAATAAATCGACCATCGCCGCTGCAAACAACATTCATATCTGTATCTGCACGAACATCTTCTTCATAGCAAAGATCTAACATTGGAACGCCATCGATGATTCCAACTGAGACCGCCGCAACTGAATCGCTTAGTGGTTTGGAGTTTGCTTTGATATGGCCTTGCGCTTTTGCCCAAGTAATTGCATCCGCCAAAGCAACATATGCGCCAGTGATAGCCGCGGTGCGGGTTCCACCATCTGCCTGTAAAACATCACAATCGATAACGATTGTATTTTCACCGAGCTCTTTCATATCCACGATTGCGCGCAAAGAACGTCCGACCAAACGGGAGATCTCTTGGGTGCGTCCGCCTAATTTTCCTTTAACGCTCTCACGATCTGATCGTGTGTGAGTTGCACGCGGCAACATTGCATACTCTGATGTGACCCAGCCATTGCCAGAATCTTTGAGCCAACGTGGAACACCTGGAGTAAATGAGGCAACGCAGAGCACGCGCGTCTTACCAAATTCAACGAGTACAGAACCTTCAGCATGATCAAGCCACTTTCGCGTAATTTTTATCTCGCGAAGTTGGTCTTCTCTTCTTCCATCGATGCGTGCCATTTACTTCCAATCCATTATTGCTAGAGGTTTTATCTGAATTTTCATTTGAGGCTTGAAACGTGCTGTACAGAACCCACTTCGGGTCCCAAGAATCGTCGCGCCAAAATTTCGAAGGCAGCTGAATCGCCAGTTGCTAAAAAGTTATGTGTTGCAGGGGTTTTGCCAGGCGCACGCAGAAGTGAATTCTCAACTAAATTTCGATATAGATCCTTAGCCGTTTCTTCAGCGCTAGAGACCAATGAAACGTTATTGCCCATTACATATGAAATAACACCTGTGAGCAGCGGATAGTGGGTGCACCCCAAAACCAGAGTATCGACATCGGATTCCATCATTGGCGCTAAGTAATCGCGCGCAATCTTCGTGATGGCATCGCCTGAAGTTTCTCCACGTTCGACATATTCCACAAAGAGTGGACAAGCAATTGATGTAATCTGCAATTGAGGAGCTGCGGCAAAAGCATCTAGATAAGCTTTGGAATCAATCGTTGCCTGAGTTCCGATTACGCCAATTCGCCCCGTGCGTGTAGCAGCAACGGCGCGACGCACCGCAGGCTGAATAACTTCGATTACCGGAATTGAGTATCTCTCTCGCGCATCGCGCAACATTGCCGCGCTGGCGGTGTTGCAAGCGATCACAAGTGCTTTTACGCCCTGTTCGACTAAATAATCTAAAGTTTCTAACGAGTAAGTTCTAACTTCAGCAAGTGAACGCGGACCGTACGGACCTCTTGCGGTATCTCCAATATAAAGAGTTGATTCGTTTGGAAGTTGATCAAGAATTGCACGTGCGACGGTTAACCCGCCAACTCCTGAATCAAATATTCCAATCGGTGCATCACTCACATAGGCAAGAGTACCTTGAGTTTTAACAGAGATTTAGGCCCAGAGCGTGCCGTCTAAGCCCTCTGTTGCCGCCTCAATTTCGCTTCCGTATATCCCAGTTGATAGATATTTCCAGCCGGCATCACAGACGATAAATGCGATATCCGCATCTTTCTTATCTCGCATAGCTTCAGCGCCCATCGCGATTGCCGCATGCAAAATCGCGCCTGTAGAAATTCCAGCGAAGATACCTTCTACTTCAAGTAACTGACGGACGCGCTTTACAGAATCTTCTGCACCAACGGAGAAACGTCGGGTGAGGACAGATGCATCATAAAGTTCAGGGACAAAACCTTCATCGATATTGCGGAGCCCATAAACAACTTCACCGTAACGTGGCTCTGCCGCAATGATTTGCACATCTGGTCGTTGTTCCCGCAGATATCTTCCTGCGCCCATCAAAGTTCCAGTGGTTCCAAGACCTGCAACAAAGTGGGTAATAGTTGGAAGATCTTTAAATATCTCAGGGCCGGTTCCGGTGTAATGCGCTTCGGTATTTGCGGGGTTGCCATATTGATAGAGGAAAACCCAATCTGGATTCTTAGCTGCTAACTCTTTCGCCACGCGAACTGCTTCATTAGAACCACCTGCAGCGGGAGAAGAAATGATTTCAGCTCCCCACATCTCCAACAATTGGCGGCGTTCCGGTGAAGTATTTTCTGGCATTACACAGATCAATTTATAGCCGCGAACTTTTGCAGCCATAGCAAGTGAGATTCCAGTGTTGCCACTTGTAGGTTCCAAGATTGTCGCGCCTGGTTTTAAATGACCGCTCGCTTCAGCAGCGTTGATCATGGCAATCGCAGTGCGATCTTTAATTGAACCAGTTGGATTGCGATCTTCCATCTTCGCCCAGAGGCGAACATTTGGTGCAGGAGAAAGTCTAGGCAGACCGATTAATGGGGTATTGCCTACCGATGATTCAAGCGAGTCATAGCGCGCCAAAATTAACCGCCGGCGACTGCGGGAAGAATAGTTACAGAATCACCATCTTTGATTTGCGCATCGAGTCCACCTAAGAAACGTACATCTTCATCATTGATGTAAATGTTAATGAAGCGACGAAGCGCACCGTTCTCTAATAAACGTTCACCGATTCCGGGATATTGCGAATCAAGGCTGCTGATCACGGCGGTCAATGATGCGCCTTCAGCTGATACCGCTTTCTGGTCCTTGGTAAATGGACGAAGAATTGTGGGGATGCGAACTTCAATACTCATGGCTTTATTATGGCGAAGAAATACCTTAATCGGTAATTGAAACTTCTTCCTCGGTGACTACGCCGTCAATTATGCGATAGGAGCGGAATTCAATCGCAGGTGCAATCTCTTCGCGGCTAGAGACCAGCACATAATGCGCCCCGGGCTCGCCGGCATATGCGATATCAGTGCGAGATGGATAAGCCTCGGTCTCAGTGTGAGAATGATAAATAACTACGATCTCTTCATCGCGGTCATCTACCTCGCGATAAAGTGCCAGCAAATCTTTTGGATCAAATTCATAAAATGTTGGTGAGTGCGCTGCATTCACCATTGCCTTTAGACGCTCTGCTTTCCCTGATCCAACTGGTCCGAGAATTACGCCGCAACATTCGTCGGGGTATTCCGCGCGAGATTGCTCGACGATCGCATCTACAAAAGCGCGAGAGATAACTAATGACATAAGAGTTCTATCCTAACTTTCATCCCGCTAGTTATCATCCATTAAGGCTGCAATCAATCCTTCTTGCAGCCAACCGAGCCAGCCATAGACGATATAAACCCCGCGTAGCGGGTCATCTGGCGCCAGAAGTTCTAATTCATCTTGCGAACGCTCTTGCACATTCAGGCGCACACCCAAAGCAAGGCGAATATCGTTTACTGCTCCTAGCCAAGCATTTGCACCATCGTGATCTAAATCAATTACGCCATCTTCGGCGCTCTTCAAATACATGCGCATCGCCATTGCGTGCGCTTGTTTCTTGTTGCGCAAAGTCGATTCGGTGTAGCGACGAAATTCTGCAGAGTCAGCTTGATCTTGATAAGCGTTTGGTAGCAAGCGGTGAAGCACTTCATCTTCAGGAGGTGAATCGTGTGACGTTATACCGACCATAGCGGCGAGTGGATCTTCGTGGCCGTGATCAATACGTTCTGCCAGGAGTTCAATAATCTGCTCCGCTAAATTGATCAGTATCTCTCGTTCGTTCTCTGCGAATTCAGCGATATATGAATTGCTACCGTGGCGTCTAAAGCCCTCAGATTTCATAGCGCTTGATCGCCTCGCTGCAGCGTTGCCCAGAGTCCATATTCGTGCAGGCGGGCGACATCGTGTTCCATCTCTTCGCGACTTCCAGTTGAGACAACTGCTTTACCTTCGGTATGAACCTTCATCATTAACTCTTGAGCTTTTGCTTTGGAAAATCCAAATAACTCCATCAAAACATAGGTTACGTAGGTCATTAAATTAACTGGGTCATCCCAAACAATTGTTACCCAAGGAGTATCACCAGAGAAGATTGCACGAATCTCCTCTTCTATCTTGGTATCTGTTTTAACCATCACCGGATAATGATAGAGAATTCTGGCGCGGTTACCTGCCGCCAAGTTGAATCGCCTTGCACGATGACCTGATAGCGCACGATCCCCCGCTTTTCGCCAGAGATCTCAAAGGCGAAAGCGCCTTGTTCATCGGTGGTTTTCGTTGCAACGCTCTTCCAAGCACCTGATGAGAACTTCATTTGCGAAACCGTTACCCCAGCACTTCTTGGGCGCACTACTCCTGAAACAGTAAAAGGTGTATTTCGCTTAACTGTGCCTGGCGCGTTTAAAGAAAATGTTCGGTCGACCTGAATTGAAATTTCATTACTAGAAGAATAAGAACGTTCCCAAGTTTCTAAGGTCACTAATTTAATCGTGGTTGTCTTCCCTAGTAAGAGCGGCAAAGTAATTTTGCCATCCGGACCCGTATTCACGGTTCCAAGTAACTCCCATTCGCCGTCGGCAACTCGCTTGCCTTCAATTCGAACGGGCGCTGAGACAACAGCTGACGTTTCTTCCAAGGTAATTTGTTTGAACTCTCCACTCAAAGTTATTGGTCGTCCATAAACTGTTGATGTCGTATCTGTTTTGAAAGTGCTCAAGACTTTTGCTTGAGCCATTTTCTGTCCAACTTCGCGAATTAACCCCATTGCACCTGGATCTTCCATACCCACAGTCCAAGCAGTGAGTCCACCTAGTTTGTATTTCGCGACTAAATCCGCACGCAATTTATAGCTCTGTGCATTTTGATACCACACGGTCCGTGTTGCTGTACAAACAGTTGATAGTCCAGCACCAGTAGTTCCTTCATACATCTTCTTGTAAGTAAAGGTTGCCTCTCCCGTTTTTGAATCAAATACCGGTGTTGTGTTGTAAGTAGCAGCAATATCTGCCGCGTTACGCATCAGAAACGTTGCTGCTTTTGCGCCGACTTTAATTGCTTTGGCAAAAGGTGCCGGACATACACCTTCTACCTTAGTTACCCAATCTCGACCGAATCCAGCAACTCCTAAATAAACTTTCGATGCTGGCATTATGGATGTGGCATATGCAACTGTCTTTTCAGTCCATGCAAGCGGGCCAATTGGTCCTACCTTCGAAACAGAATAGTCATAAGTCATAATTCTTAAGCGATCGATATAAGGGGCTATCTGCGGCCAGGCATAAACTGTGTAGCCCTTCTGTCTTTCCGCGGGATTAAAGTTATATGGAGTCGATACCGAAAGTAATTTCTTTTTAGCTCGCAAAAGTCCCGATAACTCTTTAACAAAGGCTGCCCAACGCGGTGCAGTCTTCGCCCAAGTTGAACTGCCATCAACGAAGGCAAATCCTTCAAGATCAAGATCGATTCCATCGAAATTATTCTTCTCTACAAAATCGAAGATTGTCCTGGCAATTTTGGTGCGATTTTCTGGGCTCGCCAATAAGTTAGATAAGACCAACTTTTCTGTGCCATCGGTGATGGTTGGAATTATCTGGAATCCAGCTGCACGCATAGTTGCTAGCGGTCGTGCAATTGGAATACTTGGGTTTGCTGGGCTAAATAGATCGAAAACAGATGTTGTCTTTGTTTTCGAGTTGTGTCTAAGGGTGTACCAAAAAGGCATTACCTCTTTTATAAGATCTGCATTATTCACAGCAGCCTGGAGCGAAGTATTCATTGACCAGTACGGAATCCAACCCGTAAAGATTTTCCGTGGCGGGATCGGATTATTTGCAGCAGCAGAGGTCGTAAAACTACTGGCGACTAGCGCCAATACGATTGTTAAAGCAATTTTATTTTTTAGACGATTTATCTTTGAGGCCGTCATAGATTTCTTTACATGCTGGGCAGATGGGGTATTTCTCCGGATCGCGCGATGGAATCCATTTTTTTCCGCAGAGAGCTCGAACCGCTTTTCCTGTTACAGCGGATTCAACGACCTTCTCCTTCTTCACATAATGAGAGAAGCGATCGTGGCCCCCATCGTCTTCTTGTAATTCTGGACGGGTAAGTAGGTCGGTATCTCCTTCTAGACCAGGAGAGTTCTTACGGAAAATACCCATGCCCGAAAGGATAGTGGTTGCAGGTAGAATTTGAAGATGAAGGACTTGCTACGCACCGCTGATTTATCGCGCGCTGATGTCGATCTGCTCCTCGATACTGCAGCCGACTTTGCAAAGAATCCATTACGTTCGAAAGATGCACTGGCTCACAAGAGCGTTGCAATTTATATGACTAAGCCTTCAACTCGCACCAGACTTTCATCAGAAACGGCTGTGACTCATCTGGGTGGAACTCCTATTTTTATCAGAGGCGATGAGTTGCAACTTGGTCGCGGAGAAACTATTGCCGATACTGCAAAGATAATTAGTGGATATTGCGATGCTTTGATAGTTCGCACCTTTGCGCAATCAGATGTAGATGAACTTGGTGCAAATGCATCAATCCCAGTAGTCAATGCGTTGACCGATGATGATCATCCAACGCAATTATTAGCGGATTGGTTAACCATCCGCGAAACATTTGGCAGCGATGTGAAGGGCCGCAAATTTGTTTATCTCGGAGATGGCAACAATATGTCGCATGCGTGGTTAACGATGGGTGCGATTATGGGCGCGCATGTAGTTGCAGCAACGCCTTCTGGTAAGTGGGCACCGAATGTCGATGTGGTTGCAAAGGCGCAAGCGATTGCAAAGAAGACTGGTGCAATTATTGAAGTATCAAATGATCCAGAAGCGGCAGCAAAAGATGCGAGCGCGCTTTACACCGATGTCTGGATGTCTATGGGTGATCCCGAGTCCGAGCGCGCCGAGAAAGTTAAAGTGCTGGCTCCATTTGCAATAACTGATTCATTGATGGGGCTGACCGCCAGTGATTCCATATTTATGCACTGTCTACCCGCACACCGCGGCGAGGAAGTGGCGGCATCAGTGATCGATGGCCCTAAATCTGTAATTTGGCGTGAGGCCTACCATCGCCGCACAACGATCCAAGCGTTGCTCTATCACCTGACTCGCGGTGAACTCGCAGGTAATTAACCGAGCAAGTAAGGTTCGCTTATGCGTGTAGCCGTCCCATTAGAGCGTAAAGAAGGTGAAAAGCGCGTTGCGCTTGTTCCCGACATCATCAATAAGTTAACCCGCCTTGGATATGAAGTTGTAATCGAATCCGGCGCTGGTGATAACTCGCAAGGTACTGATGCTGCTTATGCAGCTGCCGGAGCGAGCATTGTTAAAGGCGATGTGATCGCTAGCGCGGATATTGTGCTTTCAGTTCAGCCACTTACCCCCGCACAGATGGCCACCGTTAAAAAAGGCGCTGCCACAATTTCTTTTCTTTCTACTGTAACTGCCGTTGATTCAATTGAAGCCGCGGTTAAGGCGCAAGCAACTGCATTCTCGCTAGAACTTGTTCCTCGTATCTCTCGTGCGCAATCAATGGATGCACTTACCTCACAAGCGCTTTGTGCTGGTTATCGTGCGGTATTGGTTGGCGCTGAAATGTCACCACGTTTCTTCCCACTTTTGATGACTGCCGCCGGAACAGTTACACCCGCACAAGTCTTGGTACTTGGTGCAGGCGTTGCAGGTTTGCAAGCGATCGCAACCGCTCGCCGTTTAGGCGCAGTTGTCTCTGCTTACGATGTTCGTCCATCTTCAGCAGATGAAGTTAAATCAATGGGCGCAACATTTATTGAACTCGAACTTGAATCTTTGGAAGGCGCGGGCGGTTATGCACGCGAGATGACTGAAGAGCGCGCTGCTAAACAACGCGAACTTTTAACTCCTTACATTGCAAAATCGCATGTAGTGATCACAACTGCTGCAGTGCCAGGTCGCACCGCACCACGTTTAATGACGCAAGCGATGATCGATGCCATGGAACCCGGAACTGTGATTGTTGACCTCGCAGCTGAAACTGGTGGCAACGTTGAAGGTTCAAAGCCTGGTGAAGTTGTTGTGACTAGCGGTGGAGTTCGCATTTGGGGCGGTAAAGATGTACCGAGCCAATTGCCGTTCCACGCATCAAGTCTTTACTCGCGCAACGTTGTGAATCTGCTAACTCTTATGACAACGCCTGCTAAAGATGGTGCACCGGTTGCATTAAATCTCGATTTCGATGATGAAATCATCAACGCTGCTGCGGTCACACACGCTGGCCAACGTCGCGACCCAAATGCAGGAGGAGCCAAGTAATGGATGCAATGGCGATCGTCTCGATCTTCGTTCTCGCAGTATTCGTGGGATTTGAAGTTGTTTCTAAAGTCTCCTCAACCTTGCACACACCGCTGATGTCTGGCGCAAATGCGATCCACGGTGTGATCTTGGTAGGCGCAATAATCGTCGCAGATCACAGCGAGACCAACCTAGAACTGGGCCTATCGCTAGCTGCGATCGTGCTCGCCACCATAAATATGGTCGGTGGATTTGTTGTTACCGATCGAATGCTCGAAATGTTTAAGGGCAATAAGAAAGGAGCAGATAAATGAGCAGCACTCTCTATGACTTAATCGGTCTTGCCGCTGGCGTCTGCTTTATTCTCGCTCTCAAAGGTTTATCTCATCCCAAGACTGCCCGTCGCGGCAATTTAATTGGCGCATTTGGTGCAACTCTGGCAACGCTAGTTGTCTTCCTTTATGTAACTCCCCCACGCGATGGTTCAGAAGCGCATTCACTTCCGCTCCATAATTTTTGGTGGATTATTGGTGCGATCGCAGTTGGTTTGATAATTGGCGTACCCGCTGCTCGTAAAGTGCAGATGACACAGATGCCTCAACTCGTTGCGCTATTTAATGGCGTTGGTGGTGGTGCAGCTGCACTCGTTGCAATTGTTGAGTACCTAAATCTGGGCGCTGAAGCAACAACTGCAGAAGTTATCTTCACCGTATTTACAGTTGTTGTCGGCTGCGTATCTTTCAGCGGTTCGATTATTACCTTCTTAAAGTTGCAAGAGTTGATGACTACTCGCCCAGTTGTATTCCCTGGTGGTCGATTTGTAATCGCCGCAACTTTGGCTGCAGTGCTTGGTGTATCTGGTTGGGTCGTTACCGCACTCGGCACAACTCCGCTATTGATACTTGCTGCTCTCTCATTGTTATTCGGTATCTTGTTCGTTCTACCTGTCGGTGGCGCGGATGTACCAATCGTAATCTCACTACTTAACGCCTTCACTGGTTTAACAGTGGCGGCAAGTGGTTATGTACTTAACTCAACGCTCTTGATCATCGCGGGAACACTCGTTGGTGCATCAGGAACTATCTTGACTCGCTTAATGGCGGAAGCGATGGGGCGTTCACTCTTCGGAACTTTATTTGGTGCATTTACCGCAAAGCCACAAGATCTTGCCGGCGCTGGCGAAGAACGTCCAGTGCGTTCAGGTTCTCCAGATGACGTTGCAATTCTTCTTAACTACGCACGTCGCGTTGTGATCGTTCCTGGTTTCGGTCTTGCAGTTGCACAAGCTCAGCACACAGTGCGCGAGCTCGCTGATTTGATGATCTCAAAGGGCATCGATGTTGCTTATGGAATCCACCCAGTTGCTGGTCGTATGCCGGGCCATATGAACGTGCTTCTTGCTGAAGCGAACGTTCCATATGATCAATTGGCGGAAATGGATGAAGTTAACCCAACTTTCGGACAGACCGATGTTGCGATCGTTATCGGTGCAAATGACGTTGTAAACCCTGCAGCAAAGACAACTCCTGGTTGCCCAATTTATGGAATGCCAATTTTGGAAGTATCTAACGCTGCAAACGTGATCTTCCTAAAGCGTTCAATGCGCCCAGGTTTTGCCGGTATCGAAAACGAACTTCTCTATGATCCAAAGACAATGTTGCTCTTTGGTGATGCCAAGGCATCGCTTACAAAAGTTGTAAGTGCGCTAAAGGCGCTTTAACCAACCATCTCGGTATCGCGCACTTTAGATTTATCGTGCGTGCACTTGGTGTTGGCGGGAAGTTCATTACAAGAGTCGCAGAGCAGAATTAATTCGTGACAGGTTTTGGTGCGGCAATTGCGGAAGATCTTGCTTGGTGCTTGGCAGATCTCGCACTCGCCGATGACCTTAGTCTTGGTTGAGAAATCAATCGCCATACGAGAATCAAAGGTATAGAGCGAACCCTCCCAAAGACCTTTATCTGCAAACTTTTCACCGTACTTAACGATTCCACCATCGATTTGGTAAACCTCTTTAAAACCACGGTTCTTCATTACTACTGACAAGATTTCACAGCGGATTCCGCCGGTGCAATATGTAACAACTGGCTTCTCCTTTAAGTGATCGTATTTGCCACTTTCGATCTCGCGGACGAAATCACGCGAAGTATCCACGTCAGGAACAATTGCATTCTTAAACTTGCCGATCTTTGCTTCAAATTGATTGCGGCCGTCGAAGAAGACGACATCATCGCCGCGAGCTTCGACTAATTCGTGAACTTGCTCCGGGCGAAGATGTGTTCCGCCACCAATTACACCGGATTCATTAACTTTTATCTCTTCTGGGTTATCAAAAGCAACAAGTTCTTTCTTCACTGCAACATAAAGTCTTGGGAATTCATCACCTGTACCCTGTGACCATTTAAAGGCGATCTTCTTAAAGCCAGGGTATTTCTTGGTGTTCTTCACATATTTGCGAAGGTCATCGATATCTCCACCAACGGTTCCATTGATTCCTGTTGGGGAAATCAAAATACGACCCTTTAGATTTAAAGTTTCGCAGAGATTTTTCTGCCAGAGTTGAACCGCGACAGGATCATTGATCGGCGTAAAGCCGTAGTACAGGAGTACCTTCTGCGGATTCATACACGCATTCTATCCATCAAGAAATCAACTGAAAACATGCGGAAAAGATCTATTGGCGACTGAAAAGATAACTACACAGTCGCCTCTTAGACATTTTCCGCTCAAGTTCAGGCCGCAGATTTGCTTTACGGACGCTATGCGCTGCACGAGCCGCGGCGGGCAGTAAATCGTCGCCGACGGGTGATTCCCGCTAGTTTTCCTGCAAGTCAGTTGGAGCGTTGTGAACGTCGAGAATATCCGCAGCCTTCACATCGCCGCTCAATTTGTCTGTGCGCTTCATCGGGCGCTTGGCATCTTCCTTATAAATCGCAGGAATCGAACCGAGCAAACCTTTTTGGAAATCCTCAAATGCTTGCAGAACTTCAGCCTTGGTATTCATAACAAATGGCCCCATCCAAGCAACTGGCTCTTTAATTGGTTGGCCACCGAGAATAAACAGTTCCAGATTTGGAGAACGACTTTCTTGTTGATTAGCTGCACGGATAACAATGCTGTCACCGTCACCAAAAACAGTTAGCTGACCCATTTGAATTGGGCGTGCTTCTTCTCCCGCAAATCCGTGGCCAGACATTGTGTAAACAAGTGCGTTGTAATCCTTGCGCCATGGAAGACGAAGTTCGGCGCCAGGTGCAACAGTTGCGTGAATCAAAGTAATTGGAGTCTGTGTTGTTCCAGGACCGACGTGTCCATCGAGTTCGCCAGCGATAATACGAATTAGTGATCCACCGTCTGCGCTAGATAGAAGTGCAACATCGTTTGCGCGCACATCTTGATAAGCAGGTGGTGACCATTTTTTAGCAACTGGAAGATTTACCCAAAGTTGGAAACCATGGAATAAACCACCGCTCATTACCAAATGCTCTGGTGGAGTTTCGATATGCAAAATTCCGCCACCAGCAGTCATCCATTGCGTGTCACCATTAGAAATAGTTCCACCGCCGCCGTTGCTATCTTTGTGATCAAAGATTCCATCAATAATGTATGTAACAGTTTCAAAACCGCGGTGTGGATGCCAAGGAGTTCCCTTTGGTTCACCTGGTGCATATTCAACTTCACCCATTTGATCGAGGTGAATAAATGGATCGAGTTCTGCTAAATCAACGCCAGCAAATGCGCGACGAACCGGAAAGCCTTCACCTTCGTAACCTTGTGGAGCGGTCGTGATGCTCTTTACGCGACGAGCGCGCGAATTCGGCGCATCGCTAACGCGAGGTAGAACGGTGATGTCACTGACGGTAACTGCAGGCATTTTTACTCCTTTTTCGTAAGCCCAACTTTAGTTGAACTTTCAACTACCTGCAACTTAAAGTAATTTC
>CANHRF010000013.1 GCA_947463335.1 Actinomycetota bacterium | reverse complement strand
GTCGCAGAGACTGCCTTCTTCGCACTTGGCGCGCTAAAGATAGGCGCTATTTTCTCAAGTACTTCTGCCGATTTCGGAAGCGCAACAGTTTTAGATCGGTTTGAGCAGATTAAGCCAAAAGTTTTGCTGGTTACGACAAAGTATCAATACAACGGCAAAGAGATCGATTGTCTAGAAAAGATCGCTGAGATTGTTTCGAAGTTGCCTACCTTGCAAAAGGTAATCGCAATTGGCGCGCACAAATCACCATACATAAGTTTCGATGAATGGATTGCGGCGTCATTACCGCAAGGGGAAATTTCTATTCCAGGTGGATTTGATCGACCAGGATTTATCTTGTTCTCATCCGGAACAACTGGAAAACCAAAATGTATCGTTCACAGCGCAGCTGGTGTAATGCTTAAAGCGCTAAGTGAGCAGAGATACCATCTAGATATCAAACCGAAAGATAAAGTCTTTTACTTTACGACCTGCGGTTGGATGATGTGGAACTGGCTCTTTATGGGATTGGCAACTGGCGCGGAGATCGTTCTTTACGATGGAAATCCTTTGTACCCAACACCAGAACGGTTATTTGATATCGCAGAAGAAAATGAGTTAACTTTTCTTGGCGTATCTGCGAAATACATAGATTCAATTCGTAAGTTGGAGTTAAAGATGAAAGAGAGCCATAAACTCGCGAAACTTCGCACGATTGCCTCAACTGGATCTCCGCTAAACCCAGAAGGTTTCAACTTTATCTATGAAAACGTCGCATCTGACATCCATCTGGCTTCAATCTCAGGTGGCACAGATATATGTGGATGCTTCATGCTCGGCGCTCCCAATCTGCCGGTTTACTCTGGTCAAATTCAAGTTCCAGCCCTTGGCCTAGATGTCCAGGTTTATTCTGATGAAGGCGAAATTGCAGATCCTGGAGTCAAAGGTGAGCTAGTTTGTCGAAATGTATTTCCATCTGTGCCACTTTATTTTTGGGATGACCCGGATCAAACCAAATTTCGTTCTGCTTACTTTGAGAGATTTGCCGGCGTATGGACGCACGGAGATTATGTCGAAAAGACTTTAGAAGCTGGCTACATTGTGCACGGTCGCTCAGATGCGACGCTAAATGCCAGCGGAGTTCGGATTGGAACCGCGGAGATTTACCGAATCACTGAAGAGTTTGCAGAAGTGATCGAATCTCTAGCTATCGCCCAGAAATGGGATGGCGATACCAGAGTGGTGCTCTTTGTGAAGATGGCGGATGGAAGAGAGCTGACTGAAGAGCTTATTAATCAGATTAAATCCGCGCTGCGGATGAAAGCTAGCCCGCGACATGTTCCTGCGCTGATTTTGCAAGCACCTGAATTCCCACGGACTAAAAGCAATAAACTCGTAGAAATCGCCGTTGCCAACGCCATTAACAAAGTTGAGAATACGAACCTAGGTTCACTTGCCAATCCAGAAACACTCGATTGGTTTAAAGACTTAAATCTTTAACGCTCTCCCAAGTACGTGAGCTCCAAGAGTTAATGAGTGCTTGCTGCACGCTAACCACATCAACTGCCTCTTTGAAGCTCTGTCCAAATTTCTTACCCTCGACGATTGATTGCATAAATGCATAATCTTCAATCGCAACTAGGTCTTCAAAGCCAATGGCATTTGCTTGGCCTGGCACAAAAGCTCCGTGGAATGGGAAGCGATCTCCACCGTAGATTGTTGTGTAACCAGTGTTGAGTGATGTTCCGAGTTCGTAATACTGCAATTCGTTGATCTTCTCTAGATTCCAGAGCAGAGATCCTTTGGTGCCATAGATCTCGAAGGCGTTCTGGCTTTCTGGACCAACGACTGTGCGGCTAACTTCGAATGTTCCGGTCGCGCCATTTGCGAATGTGCAGAGCATTGATGCGAAATCTTCATTTTCCACAACGCCCTTTGGATCACTTGCTTTGCCACGTGAGTAATGGCTGGCATTTGCGGAAGGTAGGGGACGCTCTTTAATTGTGGTGTTCTGCATTCCGACAACCTCAGAGATCGGACCTACTAAAAATTGCGCCATAGAAACGCTGTGGCTCAAAATATCGCTTGATACTCCATAGCCAGCATCAGCTAACTTAAATCGCCAGGTAAGTAACCCAAGTTCATCGCTGCCATACATACTCAAGAAACGTCCGCGATAATGCGTGATTTCTCCGAGTGCACCGCTCGCAATCAGATTCTTCGCGTGCAATACAAGAGGGGCCCATACATAGTTGTAGCCAACTCCAGTTGGAACGCCAGCGTTCTTCGCTAATTTATAAGCTTCAACAGTTTGTTCTGGCTTTCCACCAATTGGCTTCTCGCTAAATACCGCTTTGCCAGCCTTTGTCGCTGCTTCGATCATTGGCAGGTGCAACATATTTGGAGCTGTTACCCAAACTGCATCGACATCATCTGCAGTAGCCGCTTCCATCCAATCACCGGTCGCGCGAGCAAATCCGTAATTCTCAACGGCGCTCTTCTGTCGCGCAGGATCTACATCAGCACAAACTTGGAGGATTGGTTGAAAACCTCTTTCAGGAAAAAGTGAAGGGATGCGAAGAGCAGAGCGGGAGTGCGCCTGTCCCATCCAACCAAGGCCGAGTACTGCGATGCGGATATCTTTCTTCATTTTTTCACCTTGCCTTGGGCTGAAGTAACTGGACAACGGGGATCTTGCACTTGATCGTTCCATGAATCTCTAATCCAGTGATGTGCTGGATCATCACAGAAAGCCATGCTTCGCTCTGGCGCAGGGCCAGCCATCACATTTAAAAAGTACATTGGATATTCAGGTGATGCAATTGACGGTCCGTGGTAACCGTGAGGAACAACGTAGATATCTTTATCGTGAAGAGTTACCGTCTCATCTACGCTGCCATCGACTGTGTAAACGTGGAAGAACCCAACGCCTTCAGGATCGCCATGGTCAGAACCTTCTTTACCAATTTGGAAGTAATAAACCTCTTCATTGATTGTGGGACAACCTGGGAATTTATCGTGGCGGTGTGGAGGCCAAGAAGAGAGATTTCCACCAGGTGTAATTACTTCGCAAACTAAAATTTTATGGCAAGCGGTAAAGCTTGTTGGGGTAGCAATGTTATTAACCTGACGAGTTGCTTTACCTGAGCCACGAACTTCAACTGGAACGGTTTCCGCGGGGGTGTAGCAAA
Source organism: Actinomycetota bacterium (assembly GCA_947463335.1). The sequence continues at coordinate 9,814 of CANHRF010000013.1, read as the reverse complement.
CGGGAAATTTCTCACTTGCTTCTGCTGTTAACAACGCTACCTCGCCAGTTGACCCGGAAAACTTCACAGTTGAGCCAACTGGTAGATAAATCCAATCGGATACAGCGGCGAAGACTCCCGTACGGCCCTTTAGAGTGAAAGATTGACCATCTACTTCCACCTTTACATCTTGCGCTGAGAGAGGGAGCAGAATCGCTTCGCGTCCCTTTAGTTCAACCTTTACTTCCTTGCTCTTGGCAAAGTTGTAAGTGTAAAAACCACAGAACTCCCATTGCGCATCCTGAGGGGTTAAGAAAATTTCTGCTTCCGCAGTAGCTAAAGTTCCAGCAGGTTTATACCAACTCATCATCAACCTTTTCTGACCATCTTGGCTGCGCGAGCCACGGCAGCTTCAACGCTTAATTCTTCTCCGTAAAGCAGCGCGCGACCCGGAACCAGACCGCGGATATTTGGAACCGTTAAAGCCTTCTCCCATTTAGCAAAGACTTCTTCCCAATTACTTCCGGGATCTCCGCCCAACAATAAAATTGGACAACTGGTAGCCGCTGCGACTTTTTCTGGATTTGTCGGCGCCGGAATCTTCAACCAGGTAAATGCTGAAGATGAGCCCAACCCAGATGCAATTGAAACAACTTTGATCAACTTCTCTTCCGATGGATCGAGAACAGCTCTTCCATCGGCGTTCTTGATAAATGGAAGCGGTTCGATCATAGAAACAAGTTCTAGATCTGCGAGCTGAGTAGTGACCTTTGCGACCATTTCAATTGTTCGCGCCACACCAGGATCTGACTCATCTATGCGCAGAAGCGTCTTTCCGCCATCAAGGCCCATTGATCTAACGTGTTCAGCATCGTAGGCCGATAAACGATCGTCGAGTTCCCAAGATGCGCCAATGATTCCACCACGGTTCATTGTGCCGATCGCTACTTTTTCTTCAAGCGCGCCCAACCAAGCTAACTCTTCCAAAATATCAGCACTCGCCATAACGCCATCGACGCCAGCAACGGCTAAGCCGCGAATCAACTTATCCAATAAAAGAAAACGATCTGCAATCGCTGTTGGATTCTTTCCGGCGGCGATAATTCCACGCGCTGTGTGATCTGCGGCAAGCAACATCAGCTTTCCATCTTTACCTGCAACGGTTCTGCGCGCACGTTTCTTTAGCGCTGTTTGCAGCGATGCTGGGTTGTGGATTCGAGCATCAATTAATTCGAGATAGCGCTTACGGTCGAGAGTCATTACCGCTTACCTCCTGTTTTGATAAAGCTATTTAGAACTTCGATAGTTGGCATAGCATCAGAGCACATTAACTCAGAAGCTAAGTACGCACCAGCGGCGTTAGCAAATTCTCCAATTTGCTTCAGATTCCAACCGCTTAACAAGCCGTGAACCAGCGCACCTCCAAAGGCATCACCCGCACCTAAGCCACAGACCAACTTTATTGAAAGCGGCTCGATAACGATTCGTTCCTCTTTAGTCGCGAGCAGAACGCCATCGCCACCCATTTTCACTATCGCTAAGCGAACACCACGATTCAAAAGATCATCAGCTGCTGTTTGTGGATCAGAAATACCAAGAGCCACCTGGCATTCTGCAATATTTCCAATAGCAATAGTGCAATGTGAAATCGCTTCTTGTGCGGCTACGCGTGCAGCTTCAACGTTTGGCCAAAATGATGGTCGGTAATCTAGATCGATAATTGATTCTGCTCTTCTTTCGCGCATTTCTAACCACTTAACCGCGCTCTTCGCAGTTTCACCATTTGATAAAGCGCACGCGCTTACCCAGAAGATTTTCGCAGCCAATAAAGTCTGTGAATCAATATCGTTAAGAGTTAACTGTGTATCAGGTGCGCTGGGCTGACGATGGAAGACAATTTTTGGATCCTCAGGTGGATCTTGTGAAGCAAGAACAACTGGAGTGAGTCCGCTTTCCGCCACCTTTACAAAATCGGTATTTACTCCAAATTCTTGCAACTTCTTTACAACGTATTGCCCAAGGGGATCTACACCGACCTTGGTAATGATTGCGCTGGTGTGACCTAAGCGCGCTGCGGCAACTGCAACATTTGTGGGGGAGCCGCCAATTGATTTATGGAAAGTCTGTGGCTCGCTAAAAGAGGTGTTGATTTGTTCAGCAAAGAGATCGACGCTGATTCGTCCGACTGTTATCAGATCAAGATTAATTGCCATCATTTTCCTATCTGATAGAACAGCGGCGCTTCATAATTGATAGTGCAAACTATATAGTGAAGGCCTTGTTGAGCGGAATTTCGAGAGGATCAGGCCATGAGAATCGCTGTTATTGGCGCGGGACGCATGGGCGCTATTCGCTCCGAAGATTTAATCTCGTCTGGTGCAGATGTCACAATCTTTAGCCGCAGAGATGATGCTTCGAGAGAGTTAGCGGTGAAGTTAAAGTGCGATTCCGGCAGCTATTCAGATTTATTTAGCCAGAGCTTTGATGGCTATGTTGTTGCAACAGCAACTAATTCACATATTGAAATCCTGGAAAAGTTGATTCCATTGGGCAAACCAATTCTCTGCGAAAAACCCATCTCGCTCACAGTCGAAGAGACTGACTTGGTAATTGAAAAGTGCGCAAAATACGGCACCGAAATTCAAGTGGGTTTTCAGCGCCGCTTTGATCCGCCGATCGCGCTTGCAGCGAAAGCGATTTCTTCAGGTGAGGTTGGAACCCTTTATGCCATGCATATGTATGCCCACGACCACCAACCTTCAACTTTGGAATTCTTAGAAGGAAGCGGAAGCATCTATCGCGACCTTCACGTACACGACTTTGATTTAATCCGTTGGCTGACACAAAGTGAGATTTCAAAAGTTTATGCCACCCAGGCGGTGCGCGAGCATCAGCAATATGCCAAATATGAAGATGCCGATGTTTCGCTAATTTCTCTAACAACTGAATCTGGAGTTCAAGTTGCGATTACGGGTACGCGCCATAACCCAGTGGGGCACGATGTGCGCTTTGAAGTATTTGGATCCCGTGATTCGATCGCGGTTGGTTTAAATCAAAAGACACCTATTCACGACATCGAAGGCCAATTAAATTTTGCCCCAGTGAGATATAAAGGATTTATCGAAAGATTCCGCGAAGCTTTTGCCAGCGAGTCCGAAGCCTTTCATCGATTTACTAAAGGTGAGATCGCCAATCCTTGTCCGCCAAATTCTGCTCGTGAAGCGTTGCGGGTGGCAATTGCATGTGAGCAATCAATCTCTACCGGAACTGCTGTCGATATAAACCACTGAATTTAGATTCATAAACAATGATTATGTAACCTTCTTATAACCCTTCGGGCACTTTGGAGATTTAGCGCTAACTACCTTAGTTACCTTGCCTTTTTTGCAAGATATAGATTTTAGCTTTGTTGGGCTGCTCATTGCGGGTGTGGAATCTTTGCCGAAGGTGATGGAAATTTTATTTACCGAATATGTGAACCCGGAAACCTGAAAGTTGAGGTAGCCATTAGCAACTTTCATGCTGGAAGTAAATGTCTTGACTTCACCGGCATCATTAATTACAGAAATAGTGGCTCTTGCCGCCGTCACATCTTTACCCCAGAGACACTTTGCAACAGCCTCGCTAATTGCTAAGTTGTAAAAACCTGATGCAACCTTTCCACTCTCATCTAGATGCGGGGATCCAATTTTAAAATCTAGGCTTCTTTCTTGCGAGTTCCACACAGGGGGAGTTGGTTTCATGACGGTAGCGTTTGAACTTATTACCCCTGAGACGCCAATTTCTTTTTTGCAGGAGGTTAGCCAAGTGAAGTCCGTCGATAAAATACCAGCCGATCTAAAAAACCATACTGAACTCGGTCGTACTGGTTTAAAGTCGATGACTTTTTCATAACTGCTCCAAGAGCCGATAGCCCCTGGTGCGGATCCATCCTCACTTATTCCGGTCGCATTAGTAATCCAGTTCTGAAAGTCTATGCAATTTTCCTTGGATTTCGGATCACACCCAGATAATTGGTTTTCATCTAACTGCGGATTAGTAACACCACTTTCTCGGTAAGACTTGTTCGTTGCCTTAACCATCTCTCTAAATCCAAATTCATTCCTGGGTAAATACCCGATGGCAGATGAGACTGGGCTCGTGCTCCCAGCGAATGAGACTTCCAACAGTCCCGCTGTTTTCTTGGATACTGCTCGCGCTCCAAGGGTGCGAGAGACCATGAATGCATGCGAAGCAAAGGCTTCTGCTAGATAATTTAACTTTGCTTTTAACTCAAATGTGCGCGCGGAATTATCTGTCACTCTACGTAAGCAGTAAGGGTTTCCGGACTTCTCTCCCGAGAAGCACCAGAGATTTGATTCATTCCAGAGCCCTGTTTGGGGAATTGCATAACTCTGCGCCCAAGGATCAATCGATTCCCATTCTGCGTTTCTCTCGATAATCACCGGAGTGATTTCAATGTTAATTGCACCACCAGACCATAAAGCGATACTTCCTTTATCAAGTGGTGCAGATTGGTTTGACATTAACCCTTGAATCGCAAAACTGGCAAGATATTTATCTCCACCTGAATGTCGTAGCCCAGGAAAGGTCCAAAGACTTGGCTTTGAGCCGATCGGGATACGGCGCTGCAAGTCTGCTTTAGTGGAAACTTTTCCTTCAGAGAATTTCCAAGGTGGCGTGGTCGGCGCACAATCATTAAAGTCACAACCAGCGTAGAAACCGTCCCAAGTGATTGGTAGGTAAGAATCAAATATTCCCTTTATGATTTTTCCAGAATCATCCGAGTAGTTGAGATTTGAGATGCAATCCGTTTCCAATCCGTTTTCACAGACTGGAAGGCTAATTTGAATTCCGTATTTACCTGACTTACTGCTCGGTGGAGAACTCCAATTTGCAGATGGGTGAAAAACCATCGCCCCGCTATCGTAAATAACAGCGTAGCTATCTTTTGGGATGGGGTTTCCATAGTTATCAACTCGCGCGTGCGACGGGTCAGCCAGTGTGATTGTTAGGCAGGACACCAGCAAAGTCAGTAACGAGACCTTAAATCGACCCCTGATAAACATAGGTAGATACTGCCACACCGTATTCACAGATTGATATAGGAGCTGGGATCCTTCCAAGTTAAAAGGTTAAGCATCTAAATCAGTTGATAAATATTGCAGGAGAACAATCTGGTGGGACGGGTCGGACTTGAACCGACGACGACCGAGTTATTAGAATTACAAATAGCGTCTCTGAGCGTGCGTGATCGTTCTTGGCTTCCGTCTAGATCCTGAAATTAAGCGTAAAAACGCAGGGAGACGATTAGGAACAAAACTTCAAAAGACCAAAAAAGACCAATACCGATTATTTATTTATCCACCGAACTAGTGGCTCGATTACCCATTCCAAGGCAATCGCTAAGCCCATTCCAACAAGGGCGGTCATTGGTAGAATCATAATCAAGGTCATAACCCAACCGAAATCCCAATAAAATATTAGAATCCAAAGCGAAATTAAAAAACTGATTGAGCCGATCTTTGGCATTGAAGTTTCTTGAGACATATCCCTAGGGTAGTTTTTTTGATACGGAATGAACACCCTTGACTCTCCGTGTTTTATTCTTCCCTGAAAGTTTCAGATCGGGCTAGTTGCGCCTAAATCGGGGCTTTCCGGTCTAAATCGGGGAGAGGAAGGTCTAAAAGACAGGGTGGGTAGACGCTCACCCTAAAAAAATCTCCGCAAAAAAACGCGAAAGAGATACAGGGTGGGTAGCGGGTGTACCTAAAAAACTACCAATCTTTGTAAGGATCGTCCTTTTTCTTTTCGTGATAGTACGCCAAAATAATCAAAGGAAGCACGAACGAAACTAAGCCAGTTAATGCGCCGAGATTCACGGCTGAAAGAATCGCATAGAGGAATATTGAACTAAATAGCCAGATTAAGAACAGACCCATAGGTGAAGCCTACGCCTAGACCCTTTACTACTAAACAAACCTAAGTGGTAATTTCGTGGTGAAAGAAAACCTCGGGAGACATAGGCGGTGGAAACCGCTAAATAAAAAGTCTCCACCACCCTTCCCAAATGCCGTCACTTGCGTCACTTGCGTCACCACAAAGAATCGGGTTCATCTTCAATCGTGACGGGTGTGACGGGTGTGACGCTTTCTAGGCGTACAGGTAAGTAACGATCCCAAGCCTCTTGAAAGTCTTCTCGACGGTAGAGACGAAGTTTGTTCGTACGAGTTGGACGGATTCCGTAAGTCTTTAAGTTTCGAGCAAGAGAAGCCGTGTTGAGTCGGTGATCTCCGTGACCGTAAGGCGCTTCTTCGATCTCACATAGGCGTTCAACCAAGGCTTGAGAACCTAACTCAATGCAATCGAAAACCTCACGGCAATCAGATAAGAGACGAAGTGAATAACTTTTATCGTCGTCGTCGGCTTCGTTAAGAGATAACTCAAGAGACGCCTTACGAGTCTTCTCAAGCCAATCAGATCCGGCATAAGTTGCGATCTTGAATAGAGGCTTCCAACAATCCTTGGCTCTTGAATGAAGTTCGTTCGGGAGTTCAGGTCTGCAAGGTCTTATCTGATCTCGAATCTCTTGAGACCACGAATCCAAGGCTTCACGCAAAGGCGCAAAGATCGCTTCTTCTTCGTCACTTTGAAACTCTTCAATCTCCTCATTCGGAAACTTTCTACGCATTTCGATCACCAAGGCTCGATCCTGAACCGTGTCCGGTATCGAACTCGTTCCAATTCCGGCAAGGGCTACGGGTGCAAAAGTTGAGAACTCTTCCGGTTCTAAGGTGTTCGGCTTACATCTCCACACACTAGAACCACGCTTGAAGCCCGTGTTAATAAGTGAAGTCATAGCCTCGGCTCTTTCCTTATCGGCTTTCTTCGAAAAGATACGATCCGATTCATCTATGAGGAAGACGGTGGTCTCGTCTAAGGAAATCATTCTAAATAGAACTGCAGGAGACATAGAGGAAGTCCGTCGAGCCTTCTTCGAAAGTAGTTCGACAATCTCTAAGTTCAGAGTCTTTCCACACCGCTTCTCAGGCGACCAAATCGCTAATCTTGGCGAGAAGTCCAATTCGGAAATGAAATAAGTGTGAGCAATCCACAAAGTTTCGGCTACATAGTGAGCCTCACTTTTTAGAATGACCGATCTTTTAAGTAGGTTTTCAATATCGTCGAGTATCACGCGACTCCAATCAGAGACAGAGCCTCATATTCGAAAGAGTTAAAGATCGGTGAAAGTCCGATCTCTTGGAAGTGTTCATAAGTTTTGCGAGCAGATTCGATTCGATTCCGGTCTGCTCGAAGTTGGCTTGGCTCTTGAACTCGTGGCTTTGTAAGTGCCACCAATCGAACACGAAGCCATTCATCTTCAGAGATTGGCGAATTGTCTGAGAAGAACGGTAAAATTCCCTTGGGTTCGGGAGTCTCGCCGTAAGGCGAGGCTTTCGTCATTTTCATTTCAGATCGCTTTTGCCGATTGAAGAGAAGCGATAAACGCTTGAAGATCTTCTTCCGTAACGCGTACAGACTTTCCAATTTTGACCGCACGAAGGCGACCGGAAGAGATCTCGCGATAAATTGCAGATCTCGAAAGTGAAGTTCTGATCGAGACGACGCTTATCGCGTGGAGTTGAGGTAGGGCTTGGGTTTCCATATAGAACCTTTCAGAGTGTCTTGGGACTACTTATGTCCCTATGTAGTGCTATCGTCTCCTATGTACTAGGGACTTATCTCCCTAAATAAAAGATCATTTGGCAGGGGAGAAGATGAAGTTCAAACAAATTGGCGGTCTTCTAGTCGGTTATCCCGAACCCGTCGAATCAAACGGTTTTCTTATACCTGAAACTTTTCGAACCTTCTTTTTAGTTGAAGATCTTGAATTTGATCGTAGGTGGGTTATTGAATTGCAAGTCAAGATCGGTGAGGCAGGTACACCGCAAGCCTCGGAAGTGTTGGTTCGAGGATTCACAAACGAAAAATTCTTTCGTAAAGGCTTCAAGCCTTTTGAAGATTATGAACCGATCGAGAAATGGCAGATCGAACTAACTCAGCAAAATCTGAATGAACTACTTACCGACTCTGCTATTTATGCGATTGAGTACTTTAGGTACGAAGGCTCAAAGGAAGATTGGTCGTTCCCTGTAAAGGTGAAAAGAGATTCACTTGATTCCGGTCAATGGGAACTTGGATCAAAGGGTTTTGAGAATGTAGATCATAAATCTCTAAAGAGGCGCTTCGAAAAGGTCATAGATCGAAGAGGATATACAGAGGAAGAACTTCTCAAGACGGCTCAAATTGTGGAAGAAAACTATTGGCGTGCAAAAAACTCTGGTAAGCGATCAAAGCACGGACAAGAAGTAGCACGATATTTTGGATTAGATATCAAAGGTGCTGAATACAAAATAAAACGGGCTCGTCTAACCGGTTACTTAAATAAGGAAAACAAGGTTTCCATTCCCAAAATGGAAAGCACAAAATCTAATCAACGAAAGAAAGGATCAAAATGAATAAGAGTAAGGATATTCCAATCTATGTTCTATCGGCTTCACTCGTATTTTTTGGGATAGCAACGGCTTCTCAAGCCAATTCCGCACCTACGAGCGCACCGACGCTAAAACAGTTTCAGCAACTTCAAAAATCGGTCTCAACGCTAAAAAATGATTTAGGGGCTTGGAGTAATGCTGTCGAAATACTTCAGAAAGAAATAGAACCCTTAATTCAAGGTAATGATTCTGATAATGATTCTGTATCTCTAAAACTAAACGCGATAGATGCACGACTAAAATCGTTAGAAGCCTTTAAGCGTTGTGGATCTTCAAACTTTACAAAACTTTGGATTTGGTCATCTGGAATGGTTAGAAACCTAGAAACGACATCATCATGCGTTTAGACAAGAAAGGCGCGTCCACTAAGCAAAAAGACGGGATCGCAAAGCGTGGCGATAGTTACGCGGTACGCGTTAGCCTTCCCGATCCTTCGCGTGGAGTAGATCCCGAGACCGGAAACTTCTTTAAGAAGATCGTTCGCGTGGGAACTTTCGAGACTATGGAAGAAGCGATTAAGGCTCGAGATCGAGCAAGATACGAAGCCCATAACGGAGAAAGATTCGCTAAAACGAGTCTTACCGTAGGGGAGTTCTTCAATCGTTGGATCGTGACTCATTCGCTAAAGGTCAAAGCGTCCACGGCAGGTCGCTATCGAATGAATGTAGATAGTTACATCATTCCGAGACTTGGGGAGATCCCAATAGGCAAACTCAAGCCTCTTCACATAGGCGAGTTCTATTCGTATCTATTGCGAGAAGGCTCAAAGACGGGAAAGCCTCTTTCGACCGGATCGGTGGAAAATATCAAACTCGTTTTGAAGACGGGCTTGAAGTACGCCGTGAATGTCGAGAAATGTATTCCTTCGAATCCTGCTCAATTCGTACAGACTCCAAAAGTTAAGACTAAGAAGTTTGTCCCTTGGACAGACGAACAAGTCATTCAATTCTTGGACTATGTAAAGAGCCATAAGGACTTTAAGCGTCTTTATGCGTTCTTCCGATTAAGTGTCCACACGGGCGCAAGATCCGGCGAACTCTTGGCTCTAACTTGGGACGACTTCGATCCGATTGAAGGTCGAATAATTATCAGGAAGAGCCGACAAAGAGGAAGCAAGAACGAATCTCTTACCGGTACGACGAAGACGGGACAGGTTCGCGAGGTCTATCTTCATTCTTCGCTAATCGAGATCCTGAATACTCTGAAAGCGTCTCACCATGGGTTCTGGCAATCTCTAACTGGTCAGGGATACGCCAAGAACCATCTCTTCTTCGCGACGG
>CANHRF010000012.1 GCA_947463335.1 Actinomycetota bacterium | reverse complement strand
GCGTTCCAAGTGCAACAACTTGGGCACCAGTAAGAGTTGCCACATCAACTATTCCATCTAGCTCTTTATTCTCTTGCGCCTTTACCAACGCATCTCCCAGCACAAGTCGTCCTTCGGCATCAGGATTGAGAACTTCAATTGTCTTTCCACCGTACATAGTGATTATGTCGCTAGGTCTGGTTGCATTATCGCTCACCATGTTTTCTGCAAGTGGCGCATAACAATCAATTGCCACAGGAAGTTTCATCATTGCAATTGCGATCGTGGCAGCACAGACCGCAGCCGCCCCCGACATGTCAGATTTCATCGCCTCCATACCAGCGGCAGGCTTGAGCGCCAATCCACCGGAGTCAAAGGTGATTCCCTTTCCAACGTAAGCATAAGTTTTCTTCGCCTTCAGTTTCACTGGGCGATAAGAAATCTGAAGAAGACGAGGCGGATTTGCTGAACCTTGTCCGACGGCAGTGATGCCGCCGTACCCCTTGCTCTTTAACTGTGCCTCGGTTAGTACAGACACCTTTAAACCAGCTGCGCTTCCGCCAACTTTCTTTACTAGTTGAGTTATCTCCTTGCAGAAAGAATCCGGGTTTAAATGACTTGGGGGAGTGTTGATTAAATCGCGGGTCAGCGCGGTGTACTCGCCAACGATCGTTGCGCGCTTAATCGCATCCTTTGCACCTGGTGCGCCGGCCAACTTTGAGTGAACCGTGGCAGATTTCAAACCAGGCTGACGTTGTGACATTGAGTCAACTCGGAATTTATTAAAGAGGTAAGAGCCCAGAAGAACGCCTTCGGCGATTGCTTCTAGCGAGGCTAACTGCTTAGCGGGCAGAGAGAATGTGGCGCTGGAACTTCCGGATAGTGCTCGCGCTGCGGCACCTGCTGCTCTTCTGAGAACTTCATCATCGATGACCGCGCTATGTTCGCCAACTCCTGTGAATACAAGTAACCGAGTCGTGATTCCAGGGATCTTTATAACTTCATCAAATTTACCAGTTGCTCCGAGATCGGCCAGGATTGGTAGTAACTTCTTGGAGTCAAGGGCGATATCGCCGCTTTCAATAACTAAGTTCGCTTTGCCATCTCGCATAGATTTCTTATGGGCGAGAGCGACTACCAGAATCTCATCTTTAATGATTCCGTCAGATAGGGCAAGCGTGGTCATTGAATCTCCTTTTAGTTGTACATCCGACAATCTACCTGCTTTAACCTTTGGGTAAGTGTAAGTTGTCGCTATGAAAAATTCACCACTAGCCGATAGACATATCCAACTTTCGGCGAAGATGGCCGATTTCGGTGGGTGGCTTATGCCTATTGAATATCCCGGCGCAGGTGTTTTAGCCGAACATGCAGCCGTTCGTGAAAAAGTGGGCATTTTCGATGTTTCTCATTTAGGTAAAGTCAGCGTCACTGGATCAGGCGCCCTTGCCTTTCTAAATTCAATCTTCACCAATGATTTAAATCGAATAAGCGATGGTCAGGCGCAATACACCTTGCACTGTAATTCCAGTGGCGGGGTAATCGACGATTTAATCGTTTACCGCAATAGCGATAGCGATCTCTTCTTGATTCCTAACGCTTCCAATACAAGTGATGTAGTTGCGGATTTGGCCGCAAAAGCTCCTAGTGAAATAAAGATTGAAAATCTGCATGAATCCTTCGGCGTAATTGCAGTGCAAGGCCCACTTTCCAAAGATGTCATCAAAAGTTTTGGAGTCAATCCAGAAATGGATTACATGGCATTCGAGCATGTAAATATCGCTGGTTGCGATCTAATCCTCTGCCGCACGGGATATACCGGTGAGCACGGTTACGAGTTAGTACCGCGCTGGGAAGATGCAGCAAAAGTTTGGGATGCTCTGGTGGCTGCAATCACTCCAATGGGAGGTTTAATTTGTGGACTCGGCGCGCGTGACACTCTGCGCACCGAAATGGGATACCCACTTCACGGTCACGAGCTATCGCTTTCGATCACGCCAGTTCAAGCAGCGGCAACTTGGGCGATTGGCTGGGAGAAAGATAACTTCAGTGGCAGCCAAGCGCTGCGCGATGAAAAGAGTAAAGGCACACACCCGCGAATTCGCGCGCTGGTCAGCCAAGACCGAGGTATCCCACGCGCTGGAATGGAAGTTAAGAATTCATCTGGCGAGGTAATCGGAGTTGTGACAAGTGGAACTTTCTCACCAACGTTGAAGAAAGGAATCGCGCTAGCGCTAATTACCAACACCAGTAAGTTGGGCGATCAAGTGGTGATTGATGTTCGCGGTCGGGAGTGCTTAGCCGAAGTCACCAAGTTTCCCTTAGTCAATTCAAGCGTTCGTTAAATTCAATCGGTGTTAAGAAAGCCGCTTTCTTCTTAGTTCTGCGCAGCGCCGCTAAAACTGCCGGACCAGTGGAAAGTACAAGCGCTCCAGTAAGCACTGCGCGCGGAATATCCCAAGCCATCGAAGAAAGAAAATGAAAAGTAACAAATCTCTGTAAATTCTCTTGTAGATCGCCACCGGGAATAAATGACAATTGAGTATCGCCACCCAGGGCCCATGGCCAGAATTGCAGATCCATTAACAACCCATATCCGAAGGCAGAGATAATTGCGATTGCGACTAGAAGGATTTGTTCGCGCCAGCCTCGTAAATTTTTAGCGATCGATCCCGCAAAGAGCCCGATGACCGCAGCTGCAAATATTTGATAAGTCAACCAAGGGCCGATTCCACCCGTGAAGAGCGCTGATGCCAGCATTCCAAGTGAGCCGAGAAGAAAACCAAAGGCGCTACCAAAAACTCGTGCCGACAAGATAAGCAGAAACCACATTGGTTCTAACCCAACTGCGCCAGCGCCGAGCGGTCTGAGTGCAGCGAGTAGCGCCGCCAACATACCCAGCAGGGCTACCGATTTAGCGTCAAGACTGCGGTCGCTTAGTTGTGCAAGTAGCAAGATAAAGGCAAGGGGCATTGCAATCCAAAAGAAGAATTGCGCAAAGCGCGCACTCTCGATATCAGGTGCAAAGAATGGCCACGTAAATCCTGCGGTAGCAAAGATTGATGTGAGTAGCAAAGCAATCTTGGAAGATAGCGAAAATCTATAGATATCTGCAGTTAAGGTCTTCATTCTTCAACTGCTCGCAAGACATCTGAAACGGTAAGCCACTTCCGTGGCGCCATAACTTTGGCGACCTGTGGTGCGAAAGCTGGAGACGATAGCAAGATATCGAGAGTAGGCCCGTCTGCGACGACTTCGCCTTCTGCTAAGAAAATCACGCGATCGCAGAGTTCGGCTACGAGTTCCACATCGTGTGTAGCAATGAGAACTGAGCGATTTAAAACCTTGGCAAAGTTCTTCAATAAGCCAACCAATAGCGCTTTAGATTGATAATCCAGACCTCTAGTAGGTTCATCTAAAATTAAAACTTGTGGCTGTGCAGTTAAAACTATCGCAAGCGCTAGCGCTAAACGCTGCCCCTCCGAAAGATCTCGCGGGTGGGTCTCGGGATTTATCGATGGAACGATTCTTTGTAAGAGCGCGAAGGTAGAACCCGGAGTACTTTGATTATCTTTATCGCCCTGTTGGCACTCATCTGCCACGCTCTGACCGTAGAGAAGATCGCTCGGTTCTTGTGGAATAAAGCCAACTGTCTCTCTGCGAACCTTTCCTTTTAGGTCACCAGATTTAACGCCAGATATCTCTGAGCTACCACTCGCATCTTTATTCAGGCCAACCAGCGTTGTAAGTAGCGTGCTCTTGCCGGCTCCATTTCTTCCCATTAGCGCAACTATCTCTCCGCTATATATCTGGGTCGAAACGTTGTTGAGCGCTTTCTTATCACCGTACGACAGCGACAAATTCTTGGTGCTAATTGCAATCGCACCGGTTCGGTCATTGTTTACATCAATATCTTTGCCACGCTCGCGGATATCTTCAGTCATTCGCCTAACATCACGCACGCTGAGTCCAACATCAGAAAGTCCTAGTGCACGAGCCAGATGAACGATCGGTGGTGCAATCGTCGATGTCTTTAAAATCTCTTCCGGCAAGTTTATTTCGGCGCTGCCATCGCCTGCGATATGGATAATGCGATCAGCAAAACCGATGACTCGCTCTAACCGATGTTCGGCGATGACGACAGTCAAACTTAAATCGTGAACTAAGCGATGGAGTATAGAAAGAACTTCTTCAGCCGCAATGGGATCGAGCGCGCTGGTAGGTTCGTCGAGAACCAGGACTTTTGGATTCATTACTAAGGCGCTACCAATTGCCAAACGCTGTTGTTCGCCACCGCTCAAGGTTGAGATCGCCCGGTTGCGCAGATGAGAAAGTGCCAACAAATCCAAAATCTCCTCGACGCGTTTGCGCATTAGATCAGGGGCGATATTCAGCGTCTCCATACCAAAGGCGAGTTCTTCTTCAACAATGTCTGCCACAAATCCTTGCGCGGGATTTTGTCCAACAATTCCGACTAAATGCGCGAGTTCGCCGGGGCGCACTAGCTGTGTGGATATTCCATCAACGGAGATATCTCCAGCGAGAATCCCACCAGTGTGATGGGGGACTAGCCCATTAATCAAGCGCAGAAGTGAAGATTTACCGGTTCCAGTTGATCCGATTACCAGCACCATTTCACCTTCGGCGATTTCAAATGAAAGATCTTCCAAAATCGTCGTGGTTGAGGTCGGATAAACCAGCGAAACTCTTGAGAATGTAATCACGGCGTAACCACCAACACGGAGACCAAAATCAACATCGCGGCTATAACAATCGCTGAATCATTTATTCGCCAACTTATTGGACGATACCTTGATCTCTTCCGACTAACTCCATAGCCACGTGCATCCATTGCCGCGGCAAGCTCTAGTGATTTAGAAAGAGAATCTTCTAAAAGGGGAAGCGCGATTGAGCGCCAAGATGGGTTCTCATCACCGCGCAATAGCCTTGCGCGGCGTATTCTCGAAATACTCTGCACCAGATTAGGAAGAGCTGATGTAGCGATAACGGTGGCCACACCGAACTCGTAAATCATCACCGGGGTAACGCGAAGTAATTTATGTGGACTAGTCAGAGAAACAGCAGCGCCAAAGAGAGCGATAACCGCGACGATTATCAACCCTTCGTGTATCGACGAAAGCAAGCGTTCTTGTGTTACAGATCCACCAATACGTATCCCCGCCAACCAACTTGGGAGCGGAACTATCGGAAGCGTGAAGAGAGTGGTGCCCGGAATTGGCACGCCGATCAAGACGCCCACCACCGTGCGAATCACCAAGATAAATACGCCGAGCTTCAGAGAGAACCAGTAAGTGCGCGCCCAAGGCGCAGCGGCGGCGAATTGCAGAACCAAAATCGTTGCACCCGCAATAGCAAGTCCAGCCAGCCAAGAACTATTGGCAGAGATAACTGCGCCAACAATTAAGAGCGACCAGATCCACCAAGTTAGCGGATGCAACGATTTCATTTGAGCCTTCTTACTTCTTCAGCGCAGCAGGCGTTGAAATCTCAACTCCACATTCTCGCTTTGGATAGCCATTTAGCCCGCAGATTAAGCCGCTCTTGGCAGCGCGTATCTTGACTGCCATACCCAGTACATCTATACCTTGTGATGTCTTTGCAGTTCGCACACAGGTTGTGAAGCTCTTCTGAACTTTCTCGCCC
Source organism: Actinomycetota bacterium (assembly GCA_947463335.1). Next base: position 7,860 of record CANHRF010000012.1, on the reverse strand, counting down.
TTTGGAGCATAACTTTGAGAACCAAAGTCAATGACGAGTCCAATCCGCTTCGTATCCTTATCTGCTTTAACTTTGCCGCAAATAGCTGCAAAATTTGGCTTGATCGCTGGTGCAATTGATGGCACATCATCAGAGCTAAATACAAAAGACCAGCCTTCGACTGCACCATCTTTAATATCCACGGTTGGCCCGGTCAGAGCAGCGGTCCAACTCTTTGCCCCAGGAGCGGCTTGGTAGTAGCCCCAGTATCGCCAACCTTTATCGGCAGCGCTTGCTGCTGGTGAAAGTGTGATGCTGGCAGTGGCTAACAAGGCGAGTGAAATAACGCCAGATAATTTTCTATTCTTCTTCATTTTATTCTGTAGAGCCTCTCATTATGAAAGAGCCTCACAGGGGTAGTTGCAATTAAAGTAGAGAAATACTTTCCTTGTGACTACGCCCCGCAAACCTCGGCGGGTGTCTGTCTTTACTCACTTAGCGATTCAGGTAATCCGACTTAGATGCCAAGGCATCTTTACGGTTGCGGGTCAGCGTCGGATTTTCACCGACTTCCCCTGAAAGGCAAGCTGTTAAACATTTACTGCGGTATTACTTTTCCTACCAGCGAACCAAACCATATGGCTCGGCCAAACGCAACAGAACACGCAACCCTTGACAGCGCGAGTATGGTCAGCGCTATGGAATATAGACGCCTCGGCTCATCAGGAATGTATGTCTCGGAAATTGCCTATGGCAATTGGATAACCCACGGTTCACAAGTTGAATCTGAGGCGGCGATTAAATGTGTCCGTACCGCTTACGACCTGGGAATAACCACCTTTGACACTGCAGATGTTTATGCGGGCACAAAGGCCGAAGCCGTTCTTGGTAAGGCGCTTAAAGGAATTAGAAGAGAGTCGTATGAGCTCTTCACCAAAGTTTATTGGCCGACCGGCCCGGGCAAGAATGATCGTGGTTTGTCACGTAAGCACATCATTGAATCTTGTAACGCATCGCTTAAGCGCTTAAATACCGACCATATAGATCTCTATCAAATGCATCGCTTTGATTACGAGACTCCACTCGAAGAGTCGCTTAGCGCATTCGATGATCTGATTCGATCAGGAAAAGTTCACTACATCGGCTTCTCAGAATGGAACGCTCAGCAGATTTCTCAGGCGCTTCAGATTCAAGATGCTAAGGGCTATAACCGTTTTGTTTCCAGCCAGCCGCAATATTCCGCGCTCTGGCGCGTGATTGAAAGTGAAGTTGTTCCTTTGAGTAAGAAAGAAGGAATCGGTCAGATTGTCTGGTCGCCAATGGCCCAAGGTGTTCTGACTGGAAAGTATCTGCCAGGTAAGAAACCGCCTACTGGTTCGCGCGCGACAGATAAAAAGTCTGGCGCTGGAATGATCTCAAATTGGTTGCGTGAAGAAGTACTCACCGCGGTGCAAAAACTTGCACCGATTGCGAAGGAAGCAGATCTGACAATTGGTCAGTTAGCGATCGCATGGGTTTTACAGAATCCAAATGTATCGAGCGCAATTATGGGAGCAACGAAACCTGCGCAGGTGAAGGAGAATGTAAAGGCTTCCGGAGTAAAACTATCTGCGGATCAAATGAAGGCTATTGATAAAGCGCTGGGATCTTTACCAAACACTGATCCAAGTGCAACCAAGAGCCCAAATCCGCGCGCTTAGTTAAACTTTTCTCCTGGCTTTATCTGTGGCTTTGGCGCGCGCATCCGGCGCATCTGGGTAGATCTAAGCCATCCATAAAGTCCTAGACCCTTAGTGCTCTTATCCGGAAAACGTTGTGTAACTTCCGCTTTGATCTTTCGCGAAAGAAAAATCCCGTCGAAAACAGAAACAAGAAGAACGCTATACATGATGGCGATGCCTGCAACGGCAAAGACGCTTACTGGAATCAGAGAGAGAATTAGAACAAAGCCAATAATCGGTAGGAAATACTCGCCGATTGAACGACGTGAATCGATGTAGTTTCTAACAAACTTCTTCTCTGGACCGCGATCACGTAATGGAAGCGCTGATTCATCACCACGCAAATAAGCTGCGCGATGGTTCATTCGAGCTACTCGAGCGGCATCTTTAGCGCGCTTCTTTTCAGCCTTACTTGAAGCCGGCGCTAGTGAAGAAACCTTCGTTGATGCTTGGGCATCTTTACGTTTTGGAGTTGGGCGGCCTTTTTTCTGAGATCCATCAGCAGGAGTAGTCATAGCGCAAACTATAGAGCGAGCATCTGCTCCAGAGCCAACTTTGAGAATTTGCTGATATTTGGATCAACCTTGATTTGATTGACCACGTGGCCAGCGACTAAAGATTCCATTGCCCAAACAAGGTGGGGCAGGTCAATACGGTTCATAGTTGAGCAGTAACAGACGGTCTTATCAAGAAAGACAATCTCTTTATCAGGGTGGGCCTTCGCCAATCTAGAAACCAAATTTAGCTCTGTACCGATCGCCCATTTACTCCCGGCAGGGGACTCTTCGACGGTGCGAATAATCGCTTCGGTGCTTCCGACTACATCTGCAATTGATACAACTTCGTGTTGGCACTCCGGATGAACTAAGACTTTGACTCCCGGCAAACGGTGGCGAACTTCGTTGACCGCATCCACGGTAAAGCGACCGTGCACAGAGCAATGTCCACGCCAGAGAATTACCTTTGCAGCGCGAAGTTCTTCTGCAGTGAGTCCACCCATTGGCTTCCAGGGATTCCAGAGAACACAATCGGATAGCGATAAACCTAAAGAGAGAACAGCAGTATTGCGTCCTAAATGTTGGTCCGGCAGAAAGAGAATCTTCTCGCCTTTAGTCAGCGCCCATTCCATTGTTTTCTGAGCATTTGATGAAGTGCAGATTGTTCCACCGTGCTCTCCGGTGAAACTCTTAATCGCGGCTGATGAATTCATATAAGTAACAGGGATGGTTTTTTCAGCAATTCCAATGTCGCTTAGTTGCTTCCAGCACTCTTGAACTTGGTTAGCTGTGGCCATATCTGCCATAGAACATCCTGCTGCTAAATCAGGCAGGATCACTTTCTGATTCTCGGAAGTTAAAATATCGGCGCTCTCTGCCATAAAGTGAACGCCGCAGAAGATTATGTACTCCGCTGATGATTGCGCGGCCGCGGCTTGCGCTAATTTAAATGAGTCGCCGGTGATATCTGCAAAGGCGATTACTTCATCGCGTTGATAGTGATGGCCGAGGACTAAGGCTCGCTCGCCAAGGGCAGCGCGTGCAATCTTCGCTCTTGAAATTAAATCTGGATCGCTAGCCAGCGGTAATTCGCCAGTGCAAGAGACGCCGCGTTCGGACTGCAAGTCTTGGCCACGGCCGAGCAGCAATAAACTGGTGAGAGCGCCGCTCTGGGTTGTGGACATGCCCACATTCTCGCGCATAAGTGGCGTTGCTGTCGCATCGACGCAGGGGGACAGGTAGGCTACGGCTATGACAACTGAGACAACGACTACATCAACATCGATCGCTCTAACCGATGTTGCCGCCGCAAAGGTGGCCGCCCTACTCGCTCAAGAAGGTCGTGACGACCTTTACCTTCGCGTGGCAGTGCAACCAGGTGGATGCTCTGGTCTTCGTTACCAGCTTTACTTTGACGAGCGCAATCAAGATGGCGATATCGCCCGCGAATTCGGTTCAGTAAAAGTTGTTGTCGACAAGATGAGCGATCCGTACCTAATGGGTGCAACTATTGATTTCGTTGACACAATTGAGAAGCAAGGATTTACGATCGATAATCCAAACGCACAAGGTTCTTGTGCTTGCGGCGATTCATTTAATTAAATCTGACGCTTACTCTTAATCTAACGTAATGAAAATTGGCGTTGCCGGGTCTGTCGGTCTTGATCATTTAATGACCTTCTCGGGGAAATTTACCGATTCTTTAGTTGCCGGTTCTCTAGAAAAAGTTTCGCTCTCCTTCTTAGTTGACGGCCTCGAAGTTCGTCGTGGCGGATGCGCTGCAAATATTTCTTACGGAATGGGCGTCCTTGGCTTAAATCCCATACTTATCGCTGCGGTCGGAATCGATTGGCCTGATTACGATGCTTGGTTGGTACGCCACGGAGTTGATACCTCCCATGTCTTGATTTCAAAGACTCTTCACACCGCACATTTCATGGTCACAACAGATACCGAACTCAATCAGATCGCATCATTTTTTCCAGGAGCAATGTCGGAGGCGCGCAATATTGAGTTAGCACCGATTATGGATAAGACCGGCAAGTTAGATTTACTTGTTATCTCTCCAGATGATCCTGAAGCGATGTTGCGCCATACCGAAGTCGCCCGCCAAACCGGGGTCGCTATCGCCGCAGATCCTTCACAGCAGATGGCACGTATGAGTGGCGATGAGATTAAGCAGTTGATTTCTGGTGCAACTTACTTATTCCTCAATGAATATGAACTTGCTCTAGCGATTCAAAAAACTGGTTGGAGTGATCGCGAGATCTTGGAACAGGTAAAGCACCGTATCGTCACGCTAGGTTCTGAAGGCGCTCGAGTTGAATCGCTTAACGGCGAGACAATTAAAGTGATTTGTCCAAAAGAAAGGGGCAGAGTAGATCCAACTGGCGTTGGCGATTCATTTAGATCAGGTTTTATCGCTGGTCTGGCCTGGGGCTTGGGCCTCGAACGCTGTGCGCAATTGGGTTCAATGATCGCTACATATGTTATTGAAACGACAGGAACTCAGGAATATCGCTTCACCGCTGAGGAATTTATCTCACGCTTTAGCGAGGCTTACGGCGCTAGCGCTGCTGCTGAGATTGAACCGCATCTAGCAACGCGTTAATCAACGCATTTACATCTTCATCTTTACTATCTGGGTGGATAGTTATTCTGATATTTCCATCTGTTGGTAGGCCCATCGCAGCTAAAACGTGGCTCGGTTGCAGATTCACAGCAGTGCAAGCAGAACCAGAATCCACCGCAAAACCCTTTGCGGATAATGCGCGCAAAACTTCCTCACCGTTTGTATTTGGGAAGATCACCGAAATTAGGTGAGGCAAGGATTGTGTTAAATCACCTGCGATTATTGCGTTAGGAATTGCCGATTTAATCGCGCTACGAATTTTCTGATTGAAGCCGGCGATCGCCTGATCATCAGGTTTGAAATTTTCCAATGCAACTGCGCTAGCCAGCAGTAACGGCAGGGAGTAAGTCCCATAAGTTCTTCGCGTACTTGAGATGTGGGGGAGCGGATTCTTCCATTGCGCCGCGTTGCGAATTGCAACTATCGCTAACCCACTTGGGCCGGCCCAACTGCGTGAATCGAAAAGAGCGCTATCCCATTTAGTCGGCAGCGGTACCCGGGCACCACTGGCCGTGGCATCGACCGCGATAAGGGTCTCAGGCGGAAGATCTGTCGGTAGCGAATTAATCGCACCGGTCTCACCATTAGCTAACTGGAAAGAGAGTATTGAATTCTGTGCGATTGCTGTGCCTTGGAAATCTAACTTGCCATTTCCACTTAACGGAATCTCTGAAACTTTGCCCTGATGAGATCTAACGGTGGCGATAACGCCACTGCGGTCGCCCGCTCCGAAGTAAAGGTTCTTGGTTGGATCTAGAAAACCAGCGATTGCGAGAAAGTACCCGAGCCCTACTTCGCCGGATATCTCGATTTGATCTGGAGATAATCCCAAGCGAGAAGCTATCGACTCAATCGCGCTATTTTTTAAATTGGCGGTGCGGCTGGGGTACTCGCCAATTTTCTTCGGATCCGCCCACCCAGATTCAAAGGCAGCCAAGAGCGCCTGCTGAGCCAGCGGATTTAGCGGGCTCTCACCTTGGAAATTTCCTGTGACTGAATCCACCCTGCCAACGCTACTAGCCAAGGAGGCGATGAGGGAAATGCAGCACTATCCTTGGGGACATGTCCGTTAAGCGAATCCGCCCGAAATTTAAGGCGTTGCTTCTAGCGCCCCTGACTCTTCTATTGACTGGATGTAGCAGCGTTTCTGGACTGGGATTCGAAGCAGGTCTCTCGAGCGTTAACGATATCTCACTCTCACTATGGCAAGGCGCTTGGATCGCAGGTGCTGTAGTCGGAGTCATCACACTCGTTTTAATTTTATGGCCGGCAATGTTTCATCGCGCTAAAGCGGGGCAGAGTGAGTTCCCAAAGCAGACGCAATACAACATTCCAGTGGAAATTGCTTACACGCTAATTCCATTCGTGATCGTCGCCGTTCTCTTTTACTTCACAGCGGTTAAGCAGACTGAAATTGTAGAAAAGACCTCAAATTACAAACACGAAATCTTGGTTGATGGCTTTCAATGGTCTTGGCAATTCTCATATCCAGAAGCTGGACCTAAGGCAGTTGCTACAGGAACTCCCGCTGCGCCGCCAACTCTCTATGTTCCTATCGGAGAGAAAGTTCGCTACACAATAACTTCAAACGATGTAGTTCACGGCTTCTGGATCCCGGCATTTATGATTCAAATGCAGAACTTGCCGGGTGTGACAAATTACTTGGAATTCACGGCAAATAAACTTGGAACTTATCCTGGTCGATGCAACATTCTCTGCGGACGCAATCACGCGCAGATGCTCTTTACGGTAAAAGTCGTAACCCTGGCGGAATATAAGGCGTATCTAGAAACTCTGAAGGCGAGCCAAGCATGACAACTTATGCAGAACGTCCGACCGTGACCACGTTGCCGCCGCTGCCTCCATCAAAGGGTAAGAATTTCGTTAAATGGGTGACATCGACCGACCATAAGACGATCGGTTATATGTATTTGATCTCTACCTTTATCTGGTTCTTAGTCGGTGGTTTGCTAGCGCTCTTCTTGCGCGCTGAGTTATCACGTCCAGGAATGCAGTTCCTGAGCAACGAGCAGTACAACCAGATCTTCACAATGCACGGAACGATCATGCTCTTGATGTTTGCGACACCGCTCTTTGTCGGTTTCGCCAACGTGATTATGCCGCTGCAAATCGGAGCGGCAGATGTGGCCTTCCCTCGCCTAAATATGTTGTCATTCTGGTTATTCACCTTCGGAAGTATCACCGCTGTTACTGGATTCTTAACTCCAGGTGGCGCTGCATCATTTGGTTGGACTGCCTATGCACCGCTGGCTAACTCCACATATTCACCAGGAATTGGTGGAGACCTTTGGGTAATTGGATTAACAGTTTCTGGTCTCGGAACAATTTTGGGCGGCGTTAACTTCATTACGACAATCTTCACGATGCGTGCGCCAGGTATGACTATGTTCCGCATGTCTATCTTCTCTTGGAACGTTCTGCTTACTTCAATCCTTGTTCTACTTGCCTTCCCACCACTAGCAGCTGCACTTCTTGCGCTGGAATCAGATCGACTCTTCGGTTCGCATATCTTCGATCCGGCAAACGGTGGAGCGATGTTGTGGCAACACTTGTTCTGGTTCTTCGGCCATCCCGAGGTTTATATTCTGGCGTTACCGTTCTTCGGAATCGCAACTGAAATCTTGCCGGTCTTTAGCCGCAAGCCAATCTTTGGTTACAAAGGTTTGATTGCAGCAACTATCGCGATCTCTGCGCTCTCAGTTGCAGTTTGGGCGCACCATATGTTTGCCAGCGGCCAGGTTCTTCTGCCCTTCTTCTCATTTATGACTTTCTTAATCGGTATTCCGACCGGCGTTAAATTCTTTAACTGGATCGGAACAATGTGGCGTGGCCACGTAACCTTTGAAACGCCGATGCTCTGGGTAATGGGCTTCTTGGTTACCTTCTTATTCGGTGGAATTACCGGAATCATCTTGGCATCACCTCCACTAGATTTCGCGGTATCTGCTTCTTACTTCGTGGTTGCGCACTTCCACTACGTACTCTTCGGAACAGTGGTCTTTGCAATGTT
>CANHRF010000011.1 GCA_947463335.1 Actinomycetota bacterium | reverse complement strand
GTTTACATCATCGCGTGGAAACAAGTTGGGCAAATCTCGATGGTTTATTGCAACGTCGCGCCGCTGTCGCGTTAGAGATTGCGAAGAGCGATTTGGCTGATCCTGCTTCATCGCTACTTTTAACTGCCGCGGCTCACCAAGCGCGTGATGCCCAGATGCAGACTCGTTCGCAAGCAGAGAGCGGACTTTCAGGAGCGCTCGGATTACTTCTAAATGACGGGCACTTAGTCGACGGAGCGATCGAGAAGGATCTACTGCGCGAACTTTCAGAGTTAACTGACAAGATCCGCGTTGCCATGGCGTTGCATGTTGATGCTGTAACTCGAACACAGATGGTAAGAGCAAAGCCTGTTTTCAAGATTTTTCGATTAGCCGGCACCGCTCCGTTGCCAGTGACATATGAATTTGAAGCTGATGTTCTCTAGAAAATTATTTGTTCGCTGTGCGGGATTCGCCTCGATTGTGATCGTCGCACTTGCGCTCTTCAACTCATTCGTATCCGATAAAGGTGTTTCAATTTTGCCGGACGTTAAGAAGGAAGAGCCGCGAAATTCATTGAGCGGTCGTATCGGTACCGATGGTCCAATATTGGCGGTAAAGATTGACGACACTTCCGCGGCGCATCCTCAAGCGGGTTTGGAAGATGCCGACATTGTTTACATTGAACAAGTTGAAGGTGGCCTAACTCGCCTAGCAGCAATTTTCAGTTCCAAGTTACCGGCGGTGATCGGCCCAGTGCGCAGTGCACGAATCTCAGATTTAGAAATATTAGAACAATTTGGAAGAGTTGCGTTTGCCTATAGCGGAGCACAGCGCAAGTTGCTTCCAGTCATCGCCGAGGCAAATCTAGAAAATCTAGGAGCGCAGCGTCAGTCTCCAAAGATTTACACCACAGATCCGGTGCGCAGGCCACCGACTGCGATGATGTTGCAAGCGCAGAAGTTGATGGCCAATGTTGCCGAAGCTCAATTACCAGTAGCAGTCTCCAAACCAGTCGGCTGGAGTTTCGGTGAGAAACCCGAGACGGGTACAGCGATATCTTCCGTAAAAGTTTCTTGGCCAGCACACTCATATATTGCGAATTGGTCAAAGACCGAGAAGCGTTGGTTACTTGAATATAAAGATGCAGCTAATTTATCTGCATCAGGAGTACATCTCGGTCCGACCACCTTTGTTATTCAACTTGTTTCAATTACTGACTCGATCTATCGCGATAAAGGTGGGGGAGTAACCCCTTATTCGCAGACAGTCGGCACTGGTAAAGGTTTTATTCTTCGCGACGGTCTTGCGATCGCTGCGACCTGGAGTAGACCAAGTGGTGAGCAGGGCACAACTTGGAAGACGCTTGCAGGAGAAGAAATCAAATTCGCTCCAGGTCAGATTTGGATAGCGCTAACCGATAAAGAGCCAGTATTTACGCCTGTTCCGGTGATAAAGAACAAAGATGCGACCGCGCCAGACTCAAAGTAGTATTGCGCCAAGGCTTTCAACGTTTTAGCTAATTCTTGAGGAGTAAGTCATGTCAGATGCAGTCGGCACAGCGCGCGTAAAGCGCGGAATGGCAGAGATGCTAAAGGGCGGCGTCATTATGGATGTCGTTAATGCCGAGCAGGCCAAGATTGCGCAAGATGCTGGCGCTTGCGCTGTTATGGCGCTGGAACGTGTTCCGGCAGATATCCGCGCACAAGGCGGAGTCGCCCGTATGTCAGATCCAGACATGATTGAAAAGATTAAGGCCGCCGTGACGATTCCGGTAATGGCGAAGGCGCGCATTGGTCACTTTGTAGAAGCGCGTATTCTCGAATCTCTCGGTGTTGATTACATTGATGAATCCGAAGTTTTAACACCAGCAGATTATGAAAACCACATCGATAAGTGGGATTTCAAAGTTCCGTTTGTCTGTGGTGCAACTAATTTAGGAGAAGCGCTACGTCGCATCAATGAAGGTGCAGCCATGATTCGCTCCAAGGGCGAGGCCGGCACTGGCGATGTTTCAAATGCCATGATGCATATGCGCAAGATCGGTGGCGAGATTCGTCGCTTATCTTCGATGCGCGAAGATGAACTTTATGTTGCTGCCAAAGAGCTACAGGCTCCATTTGCGCTAGTTAAAGAGGTTGCTGAAACTGGAAAACTTCCAGTAGTTCTATTCACCGCTGGTGGAATCGCAACTCCGGCAGATGCTGCCTTAATGATGCAGATGGGCGCAGATGGCGTCTTTATCGGTTCCGGTATTTTCAAATCTGGAGATCCAGCAACTCGCGCCGCAGCTTGCGTTAAGGCGACTACATTCTTTGAAGATGCCAAAGTTCTAGCTGATGTATCTCGTGGATTAGGAGATGCAATGGTTGGAATCAATGTTGCAGATCTTCCTGCACCACATCGCTTAGCCGATCGTGGCTGGTAACGATCAACCGCTAAATGAAGATTGGTGTTCTCGCGCTGCAAGGCGATTTTCGCGAACATATTGAGGCGGTAAAAGCATCTGGTCACGCTGGCCTAACGGTGCGACGACCTGAAGAGCTAGATGAAGTAGATGCTTTAATTCTTCCCGGTGGCGAATCAACAACTATCGCTCTGCTGGCGCAAACTTTTGAGATCTTGCAACCGATTAGAGATCGAATTGCATCTGGCATGCCGGTTTATGGTTCGTGCGCAGGAATGATCTTGTTAGCCGATCGGATTATTGATGGAGCGCAGGGCCAGGCAACCTTTGGCGGAATAGATATGACAGTTCGTCGAAACGCCTTTGGTCGCCAAGTTGATTCTTTTGAGAGCGATCTGAAATTTAGCGGTGAAACTTTGCGCGCAGTTTTCATTCGTGCGCCGTGGGTAGAAGCAGTTGGCGAGAAAGTCGTTGTCTTATCCGAGGTCGATCGTGGCGATGGAGTTAGACGCCCGGTGGCCGTGCGCCAAGGCAGCTTGTTGGCTACCTCATTTCATCCCGAGTTGACGGGCGATTTACGCGTGCATCGCTACTTCTTTGATCAAGTCTGTGCCGGCGCGATAAAGTAACCGGGTAAATTTCTTTTTATCCTTTCGAAATTGATTGAGGTGTTTTAAATGTCCGGCCATTCCAAATGGGCAACGACCAAGCATAAGAAGGCGGTTATCGATAGCCGTCGCGCTAAAAATTTCGCTAAGTTGATCAAAGCGATTGAGGTTGCTTCGCGAAATGGTGGTCCTGATGTTGATGGCAACCCAACCCTCTTTGACGCAATTGCAAAGGCGAAGAAAAATTCAATGCCAGCGGACAATATTGAACGCGCTGTAAAGCGCGGCGCTGGTTTGGAATCAGGTGGTGCAGATTGGCAGACGATTATGTACGAGGGCTACGGTCCAAATGGTGTCGCCATAATGATTGAGTGTTTATCTGATAATCGCAATCGCGCTGCATCTGAAGTACGCGTTGCGGTAACTCGCAATGGCGGATCAATGGCAGATCCTGGATCTGTTGCCTATCTCTTCAACCGCAAGGGTGTAATTATTGTGAATAAGGTTGATGGCGTGACTGAAGAGAAGATTCTAGAAGCGGTACTTGAAGCTGGAGCAGAAGAGGTAAATGATCTAGGGGAGTCCTTCGAAGTTGTTTGCGAAGCGAGTGATTTGGTTGTTGCTCGTACTGCGCTACAGACGGCTGGTATTGATTACGAATCTGCTGATTCTTCATTCCTGCCTTCAATGACGATTCCATTAGATGCTGAGGGCGCTACTAAGGTCTTTGAACTAATCGATGCGATTGAAGAGTTAGATGATGTGCAAAATGTCTTCAGTAACTTCGATGTCTCCGATGAAGTTATGGCGAGCCTTTCCTAACCTCACGCACTTCCCGTCGTAGGCTTTGAAGTTATGAGCCAACGAGAAATTCGCGTCTTGGGCGTTGACCCAGGCCTGACTCGCTGTGGCGTTGGCGTGATCGAAGGTGCGCCTGGTTCGCCTCTTCGCTTAATCGATGTCGGAGTAATCTTGACTCCTAGCACCACGGCTCTAGAACTTCGTTTATTGCAACTAGAACGTGAGTTAACGCAATGGGTGGATGCAAATCGTCCCGATGTTGTCGCGGTTGAACGCGTCTTTTCGCAACACAATGTGCGAACAGTTATGGGAACTGGCCAGGCTGCAGGTATTGCTTTGCTAGTTGCAGCGCGCGCTGGGATACCGGTTGTGATGCACACACCAAGTGAAGTTAAGGCGGCGGTAACTGGATCAGGTCGCGCAAATAAAGTTCAAGTCGCCGAGATGGTTAAGCGCCTGCTCTCATTGAAAGAGATTCCAAAACCTGTCGATAGCACCGATGCGTTGGCGCTGGCCATATGTCACATCTGGCGTGGTTCGGGAGATTCAAAGTTGGCGACAGCGCTGGCTGCGGAAAAGAGCCGTTTAGCGAAGTTGGTAGGCAAATGATTTCCTCTATAAACGGAGTTGTTCGTTCGCTGACATCAGATCGAGTCGTTGTTGAGGTTGGCGGTGTAGGAATCTCGCTAATCATCACACCCGCAACAAGTGGAGTTTTAAATATTGGCGCTCCAGCACAATTCTTCACAACTCTGGTGGTTCGTGAAGATTCCTTGACGCTCTTTGGCTTTCTTGATGATGGATCGCGCGCGCTCTTTGAGTTAGTTCAAACAGTCAGCGGAATTGGCCCCAAAGTTGCTATGTCAATTGTTTCTGCGCTTTCACCAACTCAACTCGGCTTAGCTGTTGCGCAAGAAGATATTTCGGCGATCGAGAAAGTTCCTGGTATCGGACGTAAAGGCGCGCAGCGGCTTATTCTGGAGTTAAAGGGGAAACTCTCCGACTTTGGATCGGGAGAAAAGATTGCGCATCATCAACCTATTTGGCGTGAACAGTTATCGAGCGCGCTTATCTCACTAGGTTTTAGTGCCAGAGAAGCCGATGGAGCGATCACAAACGTGGTTAATCAAATTGCAGAAGAAGGCGGCGACGCTAATTCCGCTGAACTCTCTGAGTTGTTAAAGCGCGCGCTGCAAAAAGGCGGAAGATAGTTATGAGCGATGACCGTCTAATTTCTTCTGAATTCGCCAATGAAGATTCGGCTGCCGAGCACGCCTTGCGTCCCAAGACTCTCAAAGAGTTCATTGGACAGCAGCGAGTCTGCGATCAGATCGATGTTCTACTCACCGCGGCGCGACAGCGTAATTCAGCGGCAGACCACATTCTCTTATCCGGCCCACCGGGGCTCGGTAAAACTACTTTGGCTTTGATTCTGGCAAGTGAGATGCAGACACCGATACGAATTACTAGCGGTCCCGCGATTACACACGCTGGTGATCTGGCGGCGATTTTATCGTCACTTGTAGAAGGTGAAATTCTTTTCTTGGACGAGATTCATCGTCTGCCTCGTCCAGCGGAAGAACTTCTTTATTTAGCGATGGAAGATTTTCGAGTTGATGTAATTGTCGGAAAAGGTCCGGGAGCAACTGCAATTCCACTGCAGCTACCGCGCTTTACCTTGGTTGGCGCAACAACTCGTGCAGGCTTATTGCCAAGCCCACTTCGTGATCGTTTTGGATTTACCGCACATTTAGATTTCTATGAAGAGAGCGAACTCGAAGAGGTACTGCGCAGAAGCGCTGCGCTCTTGCAATTAGAAATCGATGCCAAAGCGGTAGAAGAAGTCGCAAGTAGGTCTCGCGGAACACCGCGTATCGCCAATCGCTTGCTTCGCCGGGTAAGAGATTATGCGCAGGTGCGTTCTGGTGCTAAGGGCGCAAACCATTTGACTCACGCTGATGCCATGGCAGCACTTGAAATGTATGAAGTTGATGAGAAAGGTCTAGATCGTTTAGATCGCGCAGTTTTACTTGCGCTAATCGAGCGCTTTAATGGGGGACCGGTTGGTCTCTCCACTCTGGCGATCGCTGTCGGGGAGGAGACCGAGACAGTTGAGTCGGTAGCTGAGCCGTTCTTAGTTAGAAATGGCTTTATGGCCCGCACTCCTCGAGGCAGAGTTGCTACAGCGCAAGGTTGGTCACATATTGGTCGAACCCCGCCCGCGGGAGTTGCGACGCTTTTCGACACACCCGCCATTGACGCCTAGACTCTGCTCCTATGTCCACACCAAATAAAAATGTGAAGAGCGCTGCCCGCTCAGGCCGCTCGCTTGCGATCCTTGCCGTAATTCTGCTCGGTCTGATTTTGACCACCTTCATTCAGGGTGCGACATCAGTTCGTCTCGGACTCGATCTGCGCGGCGGAACAAGCGTGACGCTACAACCACGCGCATCTAACGATGCCAACAAGATTACATCTGAGGCGATCGATCAAGCAGTCTCGATTATTCGCCAACGCGTTGACTCACTTGGTGTGGCTGAAAGCGAAGTTACCGCGCAAGGCAGCGGAACAAACCGCCAAATTGTTATCTCAGTTCCTGGTGATAGCGGTCGCCGCGTAGTTGATCTAGTCGGACAGACAGCTGAACTTCGCTTCCGCCAAGTACTTGCCGAAACTGCAGGAGTTCCCAACCCAACTGATACTTCAACTGCAGCCACTCCGGTTGCTGGTGTAACCGATGAATTAAATAACCGTTTTGCTGCACTTGATTGTTCTATCGCCGCCAACCTAGAAGGAACTGGAGCAGATTCGCCTGCTGACACGATCGTTGCTTGTTCGCGTGATGGTGGAGCAAAGTACATTCTCGCTCCAGCTGAAGTACTTGGACAGCAAGTCTCAGCGGCTGAAGCAGGTTACGATCCTGCACAAGGTTTGGCTTGGTTCGTATCTCTGACATTTAACGGTGAAGGTACAAAAGCTTTTGGCGCTCTCACTAGTCGCGTCACATCACTTGGTTCGCCACTGAATCAAGTAGCAATTGTTCTTGATGGTTTGGTTGTTTCAGCGCCAAGAATCAATGAAGCGATTCCATCTGGTAACGCACAGATCACTGGTTCCTTCTCTCAAGTTGAAGCACAAGATCTTGCAAATGTTTTGAAGTACGGAGCGCTACCACTTGCATTCGATCGCGGAGAAGTTCAGCAAGTATCACCAACGCTTGGCGCTGATCAGTTAAATGCTGGTTTGCTCGCAGGAGCATTGGGTCTTGGTCTCGTAGTGATTTATTCACTTCTCTACTATCGCGGTCTTGGCGTGGTGACCGTGGGGTCGTTAGCAGTTGCTGCGCTTATGGTTTATCTACTCTTCTTAGTCCTTGGTGAAACCGTTGGCTTCACCCTGACGTTGGCAGGCATTGCCGGAGCGATCGTCGCGATCGGTGTTACCGCTGACTCGTTTATCGTCTACTTTGAGAGAATCAGAGATGAGATGCGAGAGGGACGTTCGCTGCGCTCAGCAGTTGAAAGTGGCTGGTTAAAGGCGCGTCACACAATTATCGTCGCGGATATGGTTTCGCTTATCGCCGCCGTCTTGCTCTACTTCTTCGCAGTCGGTGGAGTGAGAGGTTTCGCCTTCACACTTGGCTTAACAACACTTGTTGATCTGCTCATAGTCTTCTTCTTCACCAAGCCGATGGTCAGCTTGCTTGCCGGATGGAAGTTCTTCTCTTCAGGTCATCGTTTCTCTGGACTTTCTCCAAAGAGCGTAGGAATGAAAAATACTAAACCCGCTACTTCATTGGAGGCATAAGCGATGACAAAACTTTCTGGTCTTGGTGGTCGACTTTATTCCGGCGAAACCTCATTTAACATCATTGGCAATCGTCGCCGTTGGTATGTGGTTTCATCGATCTTCATCTTGATGTCAATCGGCGCTTTAGTAATCCAAGGACTCCACCTGGGAATTGAGTTTAAAGGCGGATCTTCTTACACCGTGAATAAGCAAGGCGCTACAGTCGAACAAGCTCGGGCTATTGTTTCTGATGTCGAGATAGATGGCGAATACATCATTCAGAAGATCGGCGACAGCAAGGTCAAGGTTCAAACAGGAGCGCTAAGCGCTGCGCAATCAAATGCGGTCGAGTCTGCGTTAAGCCAGGGCTTCAACGTAAGCATTGAATCTATTGACACTCAAATAGTTGGACCATCTTGGGGTAAAGAAATTACCAAGAAGGCGATATATGGATTGATCGCATTCTTATTGGTGATCATGGTCTTCCTCGCAATGATCTTCGAACCGAAGATGGCTATTGCAGCAATTGTTGCGGTGGTGCATGACGTGTTTATTACCGTTGGTATTTACGCGCTAGTTGGCTTTGACGTTACTCCTGCTACGATCATTGGCTTCTTAACTATTCTGGGCTATTCACTCTATGACACGGTTGTCGTCTTCGATAAAGTTCGGGAAAATACCAAGTCGGTAGCCGCGGTTGGAAAGGTGACTTACTCACAAGCGGCTAACCTCGCGGTAAATCAAACAATCGTACGTTCTGCTAATACATCTCTGATCGCACTTATTCCTGTTGGATCAATCCTCTTTGTAGGTGCCGGTCTTCTTGGAGCAGGAACCCTCAAGGATCTATCGCTTGCACTCTTTATCGGTCTAGCGGTTGGTACTTACTCATCGATTTTTATCGCTCCTCCATTCCTGGCTTCACTTCGCGAGAAGGAACCAGCGATGCAAGCGTTAGCTAAGCGCGTTGCCGCTCGCGGAAGCGGACCGGTTGAAACATCGGTAGCCCAAGCAGCGCGACCAGCGATTACGCCGAGTGCAAATCGCGGACCACGTAATCAACCAAAGCGTAAAGGGCGCAAGTAATCTCGCTGCAAAAGTAGGGCTCACAAAATGAATCTTCTAGTTGCACCACTTCTAGAAACTCTCAAAGAGAACCATCCGACGAGCCGAATTGCAGATGTGGAGCGCGCCTTTGAAATCGCAAAGACCGCCCACCAAGGGCAGTTACGTAAGTCTGGTGAAGATTACATAACGCACCCTGTAGCGGTTTCACAGATACTTGCCGAACTAGGCCTTAATGACACAACGATTATTGCTTCCTTATTACACGACACCATTGAAGATACGCCGTACTCGCTGCAGCAACTGCGAAGTGATTTTGGCGATGAGATCGCCAACTTGGTTGATGGCGTTACTAAGTTAGATAAGTTAACTTACGGTCCGACGGCTGAGGCAGAGACGGTTCGAAAGATGGTCGTGGCCATGTCACGGGATATTCGTGTTCTGGTCATCAAACTCGCCGATCGACTTCATAACGCCAGAACTTGGAAGTTTGTCTCAACAGAGAGCGCAGAACGTAAGGCGCGCGAGACTTTAGATATCTACGCCCCGCTAGCTCACCGCCTGGGAATGAATGCCATCAAGTGGGAGCTAGAAGATCTCTCCTTTGAAGTTCTTGAGCCAAAGAAATTTGAAGAAATTTCACGCTTGGTTGCCGAACGTTCTCCTTCCAGAGATGCGTTGACCAAGGAAGTTATCGATGCCGTGCAAGGTGATTTACTTCGCGATTCGATTAGCGCAACTGTGACCGGCAGAAAGAAGCACTACTTCAGCGTCTATCAGAAGATGGTTGTGCGCGGGCGAGAGTTCAACGATATCTACGATCTAGTCGGAATACGTGTGCTGGTAAATGATGTCCGTGATTGCTACGCGGTACTGGGTTCTATCCACGCCCGTTGGTCACCGGTACCTGGTCGCTTTAAAGATTACATCGCTATGCCTAAATTCAATCTTTATCAATCTCTACACACAACAGTCATAGGACCTAACGGCAAAGCGATTGAGATTCAGATCCGAACCTTTGATATGCATTCACGAGCGGAATTCGGTATCGCAGCGCATTGGAAGTATAAACAAGGTAACGAATCAAACTCTTCGTCTCCGGAAATGCTTTGGCTACGCCAATTGCACGAATGGCAGAAAGAGACGGAAGACCCTTCAGAATTTTTGGAAGCGCTCCGCTTTGATCTCGGTTCACCTGAAGTTTTCGTATTCACTCCAAAGGGGAGTGTAATCGCGCTACCTGGTGGATCAACGCCTGTGGATTTTGCATACTCAGTACATACTGATGTGGGAAGTCGCTGTGCCGGTGCAAAGGTAAATGGTCGTTTAGTGCCACTTGATACTCGTCTAGTAAATGGCGATGTTATAGAAATCGTTACAAATAAGAGTGAGAACGCTGGACCATCTCGCGATTGGCTAAACTTTGTTAAATCTCCACGCGCCCGTTCAAAGATTAAGGCTCACTTCAGCAAGGAACGTCGCGAAGAAGCGATCGATGCAGGCCGTGAATCTATAGCGCGCCAGATGCGCAAGGCAGGTCTACCGCTTCAAAAGATATTTGCTGGCCATTCCTTACTGGAACTCGCACACGACTTACGATATCCCGACATCTCCGCGCTCTACAGCGCTGTTGGCGATGGTCACGTTTCTGCAGCTTCGATAATTGAAAAGTTAGTTCAAGCGCTAGGTGTGGAAGATTCACATCCAGAACCTACGATTGAACAGATTCCAACCGGATCGCACTCTGTTCGTCGTTCTAGCAGTTCGATAGAAGTAGAAGGCGTTGGTGATGTTTTAGTTAAATTGGCAAGATGCTGTACACCGGTTCCGGGCGATGCCATCATAGGTTTTATTACAAAAGGCAGTGGAATATCCGTGCATCGTGAGGATTGCATCAACGCAGCAGATCTGCGCGAGAACCAAGGTGAGCGAATGGCCAAGGTCAAATGGTTAGATGGCGCAGGCAGCGTATTCTTAGTAAACATCCAGGTAGAAGCGCTGGATCGTTCTAGACTTTTAGCTGATGTAACCCGCGCGCTCTCGGAGCAACATGTGAATATTCTCGCCGCAGCGGTGAATACATCGAAGGACCGCACGGCAATCTCAAAATTCACCTTTGAAATGGCAGATGCAACTCACTTAGATTCTGTACTAGCTGCGGTAAGAGCGGTAGAAGGCGTTTACGACGTCTACCGAAATTAATTAAATTCGGCTAGCGCTTTCTCAGCATCAGCGAGCCAGAGTTTGCGAGCCGCAGCAGATTCCAGCGCTTCTTGCGCCTTCTTTGCATTTCCTGCGCTCTCAGACTTGGCAGCAATTTTTTCGTAATTAGCGATTGATTCAGCGAGTTGCTTCACGACATCTGCGGCACGGGCCTTAGCGGCAGGATCGGTCTTGCGCCAGATCTCTGCTTCAGCCTCTTTGATCGCGCTCTCAACTTTAGCAACGCGGGCATCAAGTGCGGCGCGCTTATCGCGATGAGTGATTCCAATCTTCTCCCAAGAGCGAGCAAGTTCGCGGAAGGCGTTCTTCGCTTCCTTTACATCCGTGAAAGGCACCAAAGCTTCAATCTGAGTAATCAACTCTTCGCGCTTAATCAAATTAGCCGCCATTGAAACTTCGCGCTTTTCTAAGTCAGCGTTCTTGGCGGTGAAGAATTGATCCTGGGCTGCCTTGAACTTGGCCCACAACTTGGCATCTTCACTTGGCTTACCGCGACCGGCTGCCTTCCATTGATCCATCAGAGTTTTAAATTTGCGAGCGGTTGGTACCCAGTCAGTAGATGTAGCAAGAGTTGTTGCTTCAGCAACGAGCGCTTTCTTGGCAGCTGAAACTTTAGAAGTAACTTCTTCTAGCGATGCAAAGTGGGTGCGGCGGCGCTTATCAAATTTATTGCGGGAAGCAGAGAAGCGCTTCCAGAGATCTGCATCCGCTTTCTTATCAAGGCGCGGCGCTGATTTCCATTCATCGAGGAGAGTCTTTAAGCGATCTCCAGTAGCTTTCCAATTTTCAGATAGAGCTAGAGATTCCGCCTCAGCGACAATCTTCTCTTTCTCAATCAAAACCTGTGCGCGACGTTCCGCTTTCTGGGCTGCTTCAGCGGCCTTCTTTGCTTCATATGCTTCACGGTGGCCTTCGATTAGCGGTTCGATCTGCTCAACTGAGAGTGAGAGCGCGGCGAGATCTCCAACGCCATTTAACTCAGAAACTTGCTGGCGCAATTTCTTTACTGCGTCGTATGCATCAGATGGAACCATTGCACCGCTAGTAATTCTGGCGGCGGTTAGCGCAACTTCAGAAGCTAACGCTTCAAATTTACGGACGAAGTACTGCAGCGCTTCTTCGGGAGTTTTGCCAGGATATGAACCCACAGCCTTCTCACCTTGTGGCGTAATGACATAAACGGTTCCGTCTTCACCGACCCGACCGAATTTAGATGGATCACCAATCAAGGCAGTTGCTGCACTAGTAATGGTTGGCGCAAGTGGCGCGATATTTATTGATCCTGGATTTACATTATCGGTCATGGTTTGTTTTCCCTTTCAGCGCGTCGGCTCGAATAAGCCTTCGTTGTTGGAGCGTGTAGAGCGGATATTGCAGAGATAAAAGGTACCCTGTATTACTGCGCGGTGAAAATTAGCGCCTAAAAAGAGCGTATGAAGGGGTGATTTATGTTTGTCGCCTCATTTCCGGCCCCTATGTATGCCACTAATTGCTGGATCATCGCTGGTGGACGCGGGCAGGAGTGCATAATCGTCGATCCAGGAATGCCGGATATCTCTCACGAAGTCAATGCGATTATTGAAGAGAATAATTTAAAGCCAGTTGCTGCGTTGATTACTCACGGACATCTGGATCACACCTTCTCCGTCAAACCGCTTGCTGATGGTTATGGAATAGCGAGCTATATACATTCTGAAGATCGTGAATATTTACTTAAACCGCAAGGAGCTCACGGACCAGAATTTATTGCAACCTTAGATGCGATGAAATTTGAAGAGCCGTTAGATACTCGGAATTTAAGGCATGGGGATCTACTTGAGATCTTAGATTTGAAGATTACGGCGATACATTCACCAGGCCATACCCGCGGAAGCACCATGTTTAACATCAATGATGAGTTGTTGATTTCGGGGGATGTGCTATTTGCGGGATCGATCGGCAGAACAGATCTACCTTCTGGTTCGCACGAGGCGATGATAAAGACGCTTACGACGCGAGTTCTTCCCTTAAGCGATGATCTGCGAGTGCTGCCCGGCCACGGTCCCGAGACCACGATTAAATTCGAGCGAAAAAATAACCCATATCTGAAAGAATTACGGGTATGAAGTACGAAAAGATTCAAGCGCCAAAAGGGGTTAGCGAGTATGCGCCCCCACTTTCGGCTGCCTTCGAATGGGTGCGTGAATCTTTAATCGCTCCTGCAAAATTAGCCGGTTATCAATTGATGGAGTTACCGGTCTTTGAAGATACTGCGCTCTTTTCGCGCGGGGTAGGTGAATCCACAGATGTGGTTTCGAAGGAGATGTATACATTTGAAGATAGAGGCGGAAGATCAATAACGCTTCGCCCAGAAGGAACTGCCGGCGTTATGCGCGCAGTGATTGAGAAAGGTCTGGATCGCGGACAGTTACCGGTAAAGGTTTGGTACTCCGGACAATTCTTTAGAGCAGAACGCCCCCAAGCTGGGCGCTATCGCCAGTTCTATCAAGTCGGAATCGAAGCAATTGGTTTAGATGATCCAGCTATAGATGCAGAGGTGATTGCAATAGCGGATCAAGGATTTAAATCACTTGGTTTGCGCCGGTATAGATTGGAGATAACTTCTCTAGGGGATGCGCAGTCGCGCGCTGCGCATCGGGTAGATCTTCTGAAGTACATTGAGAAGTTAGACCTAGATGAGCCGACTAAAGCACGCGCCGCGATAAATCCGCTGCGCCTATTTGATGATAAACGTCCAGAGATGAAGGTGGCGATGGAGAAAGCTCCGCTACTTCTTGATTATCTCTCGGCAGAATCGCTAGCCAATTTCAACCAAGTAAAGAAGTATCTAGATCTACTTGGAATCAAATACGTCGTCAATCCACGAATGGTGCGCGGTCTCGATTATTACACCGGAACGACATTTGAATTTATTCATGAAGATCTTGGTGCGCAATCAGGAATCGGCGGGGGAGGACGCTACGACGGGCTGATGGAGATCTTGGGCGGACAATCATTGTCTGGAATAGGTTTCGGGTTAGGAGTGGATCGCGCGCTTCTTGCCGCACAAGCTGAAGGTGATATCTCTGCAGATCAGTTCACATCGGATTGCTTCATAATTCCACTCGGCGAAGAGCAAAAGTCTGTCGCGCTAACACTTGCCACAACGCTACGCAGCTCCGGAGTTCGCACCGAGATCGCATTCGGCGATCGCGCCCTAAAGGGAGCGATGAAAGCCGCCGATAAGAGTGGCTCTCGCTATGTCGTAATTATTGGTGAAGATGAGGTTGCATCAGGCGTAGTTGAACTAAAGCGCATGAGCGATGGTTCGATAACTTCGGTTAAGATTAGCGAATTGCAGAAAGCCCTGGCTGGGGCTCTCTAGAAATACTTTTAACCTTAAAGGCGGGCAAATTTCAGATGTTACGTACTCACGACGCTGGTTCTCTGCGCGCATCCCATGCCGGTCAAACTGTTTCGCT
>CANHRF010000010.1 GCA_947463335.1 Actinomycetota bacterium | reverse complement strand
GGGCTTATTTGGAGGTGTCATTTGTCATATCCCTTTCTTCATTACGCACGATAGACCGGCTTCCTTAGAAACCTGTGAGAACGCTGCGCATTAATGCTGAGTAATCTTGCCCTGTGCAAACCGATTCACGCGTAAATCTCGCTACAAAAGCTCGAGGCTATGTAGACCTGATGAAATTGCGCGTTGTTGAACTCTTATTGGTTTCAACTCTTCCTGCGATGGTTTTAGCGCAAGGCGGGTTACCTTCACTTTCACTAACTATCGCAACTTTAATTGGCGGAACTTTAGCCGCGGGCAGTGCCAATGCTTTTAATATGGTTATTGAATCTGAATCAGATAAGTTAATGAAACGTACTTCAAAGCGCCCACTTGCGACAGGCGTTTTAAGTAAAAGAGAAGCATCGGTATTTGCAAATCTTATTGGTTTAATTTCACTTGTTATCTTTGCAGTCTTTACTACTGCGCTTGCAACGCTATTATCTTTTATCGCGATCGCCTTCTATGTAATTGTTTACACAATAGGGCTCAAGAGAAGAACTACTCAAAATATTGTTTGGGGCGGAGCGGCGGGATGTATGCCAGCGTTAATCGGTTGGGCTGCAGTAACTAACTCGTTATCTGTCACTGCCTGGTCTTTCTTCTTTGTAATATTTTTCTGGACACCGCCACATTTCTGGGCGCTGGCGATCAAATATAAAGATGATTACGCCGCAGCCGGTATTCCCATGTTGCCTGTTGTAGCTACCAAAACACACTTACTTCGCCAGATGTGGGTTTACACAATCGCGATGATTGCGTCTTCTGTTGCACTCTTTATAAATGCAGATTTGCAAGTATGGGCGCAACTTCTCAACTTAGTTTTAGGCGCAGTATTTGCTTGGCAGCTGCGCGGTTTAGATGAAAAGTCAGAAAATTACGAAAAGATCGCTGGAAAGATATTTCATTGGTCAATTACTTACTTAAGCCTATTGTCGGTACTGCTAGTTGCGGCTCAGTTGTTGAAAGCTTGAGTTAAATCCTTAATGAGATCATCAACATGTTCTAGGCCTACTGAAAGACGTATCACTGAAGGTGTAATACCCATTTCCGCCTGAACCTCTGGCGATAAGCGGCGATGGGTCGTTGAAGATGGATGAGTTATAAGTGATTTACTGTCACCCAAATTATTTGAGATATCGATAATGCGAAGCGCATCCATAAACTTAAAGGCATCTTTCTGACTGCCCGCAAATTCAATACCGATAGTGCTGCCTCCACCACTCATCTGCTTCTGCACAATTGCGTAATCAGGATGTGATTTAAGGCCTGGGTATTTCACGGATTTAATCTCTTTCCGCGTCTCAAAGAATTCTGCGATCTTTTGTGCGTTCTGGCACATCCGTTGCACGCGCATCTCCATTGTCTCCAAAGACTTCAGGAGCACCCACGCATTAAATGGGCTGAGCGTTGGACCGGTATGGCGAATAAATGGAACCAATGATTCGTGAATGTAAGAGAAAGAACCTAAAACTGCCCCGGCAAGTACGCGACCTTGGCCATCAATATGTTTAGTAGCTGAGTACATAACAACATCTGCACCAAGTTCAAGTGGTTTCTGCAGAACAGGAGAAGCCATCACATTATCAACAATTACCGTGGCGCTGACTTTATGCGCAAGATCGCTGACCATGCGAATATCAACAATTTCCATTAAAGGATTACTTGGTGATTCGATAAATACAACTTTTGTAGTTTTGCTGAGCGCGGCTGCCCAAACTGCCGGATCGTTTCCTTTAACCAACTCAACGGTTACGCCCCATTTAGGTAAAATTTCTGTCAGCACAACGTGGCAAGAGCTAAACATTGCGGCTGAAGCAACTACGTGATCACCAGCGCCAACCAAACACGCAATGGATGCGAACATGGCAGACATTCCTGAACCTGTTGCAACACAATATTCAGCGCCCTCAATTGCGGCTAAACGTTTCTCAAACATCTGAACGGTTGGGTTATGGAATCGGCTATATAAATAGTGATCTGTTTCATCTGCAAATGAATCGAAAGCTTCTTGCGCAGAGGAATATGTAAATCCGCTATTGAGATAGAGCGCCTCGGATGTTTCTCCGAAACCAGATCGGGCCAGTCCAGCGCGCACCGCATCGGTCTGGGGATTTAAATCCCAATCTGGGGCAGGGCGCGGATTACGCGGCTGATAGCCCCAAGTCTCATTATTCACAGCGATAATTCTAAGGTGCAATTGCTATATTCCACACATGCCTAAACTCGCAATCTCAGTAGATGATTTGAGCAAGAAATATGCAACCGGTCTGGCGGTATCACACGCAAAATTTGAAGTTCCGCTGGGCACTATCTGTGGCTTTGTTGGCCCAAATGGTGCAGGAAAGACGACCACAATTCGAATGCTGCTTGGTCTGATCTCACCAACAGGTGGAAATGGCCATATTTTGAGTGAACCAATTTCCTCACCCGAAAAGTACTTATCAAGTGTTGGCGCAATGATTGAAGGTCCTGCTTTCTATCCCGCGCTATCTGGCGCCGAGAATTTACGAGTTTTAGCAACGCTCG
The DNA here is from genome assembly GCA_947463335.1 of Actinomycetota bacterium. The sequence goes on along the minus strand of CANHRF010000010.1, from coordinate 12,474 downwards.
GTGGATTTCCGCAAGAACGAGTTGATCAACTACTTAAGCAAGTTGGCTTAGCAGATCGCGGTAAATCAAAGTACAAGACTTATTCATTGGGCATGAAGCAGCGTTTAGGAATCGCAGCGGCGCTACTTCCAAATCCAAGGCTATTGATTCTTGATGAACCAACCAACGGGCTAGACCCAGAAGGTATTCAAGAAATTCGCCAATTACTTCGCGAATTAGCGGATAAAGGAACCACAGTATTTGTCTCTTCTCACTTGTTATCTGAGTTAGAAATCATTAGCGAGTATTTGGTGATGTTACGTAAAGGTGAAGTAGTTTTTGCGGGTCCGATCCAAGATCTATTTGATCAACAGCAACCATTTATGATTGTAAAAACTGCGAGCGAACAAGATTTGCAGAAGATAATTACGATCGCACAAGCGGCAGGGCATAAAGCTCACCTGCGCGATGGTGCAGCGCATATCGAGGGTCCGGCGGAATGGGCGGGAACTTTAAATAAGTTAGCCTTTGAAAGCGGAATACTCCTAACCCAACTCTCGCCACAGTTACCAAATCTGGAAGAGACTTTCTTTGAAATGACGGGAGCCCAGAAATGATTACTAGCCTCCTCCGAATCTTCTTTGCTGAATGGCGCAAATTACGCCGCCCAACGTTACTTTTAGGAACGATTGGCGCCGTTGCCTTCTTTAGCATTTTGGTCTCTTCAGTACTTTTCTTAATGATTGATTCGCCACAAGGAAATGGTGATCGCGGTATGCGAATTACCCGCGAAATGCTCTCGCTTCCTGGTGGAGCGACCGAATCATTCTCAAGTATTGGCAATTTGTTAGGAATCATTGCCCTATGCGTATTTGCAGCGCAAACCGCGCAAGAGTACTCACTTGGAACTCTACGAAACTTATTAGTTCGTCAGCCGGGTCGTATTCGTATCTTGGTCGGCAAGCTAGCTTCTATGAAAGTTTTTGCAATGATCATGACTTTGGTCAGTGCAGTTTTATCTATAGGAGTCTCATATGCGCTTGCTGGAGGCCAGAACGTCAGCACTGAGCTCTGGTTTAACGGTGATGGCCGCCTCGATATTGCGCAGACGCTCTTAAATGTCTTTCTCTCAATTTTGGGATTTGGCATTATTGGAATGGTTTTAGGAATTATTCTGCGTTCACCGATCAGTTCAATTTCGATTGGCGTTCTCTGGCTTCTCATCATTGAAAATATCGTTGGAGCGCTTAGATCGAGCACATTGAATTGGCTCCCTGGATATCAACTGGGAACGATTGCAACGGGTGGAAGCGAGACAGTTTCTTACTCTCACGCGCTAACACTTTCCGGTGTCTATGTAGGCGTCGCCCTTGTTATTGCCACAATTCTCTTCACTAAGAGAGATGTATCCAACTAGCGACACTTAAGGCAATCTCCGAAGTTACTCAGGTTACTCATTTATTCTGAGGGCTTACTTGTTGGGGGTTTTTGTGTTGCATCGCGGTAAGGCTATTGCTCTGGCTGTGATCTTTGGCTTAACGCTTTCGATCACGCCGGGTATTGCTGCGACTCCAAAACCTACTCTGGCGCAAATTGAAGCCGCTAAGAAAGCTGAAGCCGCTAAAAAGAAAGCGGCAGATGCAGCAGCGAAGAAGTTAGCAGCGGCTAATCAAACTCTTCGTGGTTTAACTGCTAAAGCAAATGCTGCACAAGCGCTATATGTAAAAGCAAAGAAAGAGTTAGCCGTAGCAACTTCCGCTGCAAAAGCCGCTGCAGAGTATGCCCTCGAAACCCAGCAGGCTGTTTCACAAGCGCATCGTGTGATCGGAAAGATGGCGGCAAGTGCTTACATAATGGGCGGTTCTTTAACTGAGATTGAACCGCTGCTTAGCGCAAATGGTCCGCAAGATTTAATTGATCAAATCTCAACTCTAGATAAATTAGGTGTACAAAACACCATGGCGCTAGAAAGATATAAAGCTGCTGAAATCGTTGCACGTGCCGCAAAAGTAAAAGCCGATGAAGCTAAAATTGTGCAAGAAGCAGCCACCACCAAAGTTGCCGCCGCTAAGAAAATTGCAGATGATGCACGTTCTCTGCAGCAAAAAGAAGTTGATAAGTTGCAGAGCATCCAAGATAAATTGGCGCGCGAACTCGCAGGTGCAAAGCGCGTAAGAATTACCCTGGAACAACAACGTGCGTTAGCGCTTCTTGAAGAAAGCCGAGCTAACACCGCCGCAAATACAGGTGGACAGAAGAAGGTTTGGGCTGACACTGGATTCAAAGGTCGCTCAACAATTCGAACAACTGAAGCGCAACGTGAAGCAGCAGTTGCCTTTGCTAAGAAACAAGTATTAGCGCGCAAACCATATATTTGGGGTTCCGAAGGACCAAATGCATTTGACTGTTCCGGTTTGGTTTATGCCGCATATAGATCTGCAGGTTTAGGTTGGCCAAATTGGGATCGCTTAAACTCCTCACTTTATGCGGGTTACACCAAGCACGTTTCATTGAGCGAACTTGTTCCCGGCGATCTAGTCTTTTATTCATATAAAGGAACTATTTCCTCGATTCACCACATCTCTATCTATGCAGGCAATGGAATGATGTGGGAAGCGAACTCAAAAGGTAAAGGCTTGCTCTACTCAAGCATTTATAGCATCAAGGGGCTTATGCCATTCGGTGGCCGGGTCTAGAGTTAGACCATGACTTCGGCACTGCTCGATCTTCGCAACGCAGTTCGCCCATTTCTTGAGAATTTAACTGCGGGAGATTCTGCCGTAGTAGCAGTTTCAGGTGGTGCAGATTCGCTCGCGCTTGCGTATGCGCTGGCGAAAGAAGCGCCACCACTTGCAATCACCTTAATCGCTGTGACCATTGATCATCAATTGCAAAGCGGATCAGGGGAGCAAGCTAGAAAAGTTGAAGAACAGTTGAAGACGATGGGTTATCAAGAAGTAATTGTCGAAAAAGTTTCCGTTGTAGAAAAATCTGGTTTGGAAGCCGATGCTCGTACTGCAAGATATGCCGCGCTAGATGCAGTTTCCCATGCATATGGAGCTACACAAATTTTCTTAGGACACACACGTGATGATCAAGCCGAGACAGTTCTGCTTGGATTAGCGCGTGGTTCAGGCACTCGATCATTATCCGGAATGGCAGTTGTAAATGGAAAGTACGCCCGTCCGTTTTTACAATTAACTAGAACGCAAACAGTTGCAGCGTGCGCCGAAGCAGATTTAACTCCTTGGAACGATCCTCATAATTTAAATGAGAAATTTTCTAGAGTTCGCGTGCGAAATAAAATTATGCCGATTCTGGAAGAAGAGATCGGGCCGGGAATTGCAGCAGCTTTGGCACGTAGTGCGGCAATTTTGCGTGATGATGCAGATGCTTTAGATGAGATGGCGCAGGCGGTTATCTCGCGAATTGATTTAAGTGACTTGGATTGCGCCGCTCTGGCCGAGTTACCTCGGGCTATCCGTTCTCGGGTTCTTCGAGCCGCGATCTACGCTGCAGGGGCGCCTGGCGGCTCCTTGAGCGCAGATCACCTCTCCGCCGTAGAGGCGCTGGTCACTTCTTGGCGCGGCCAAGGCGAGGCGAGCCTGCCGGGTGGTGTGAAGGTTGCTCGGATTTCGGGCAGACTTTCGCTCTTAGCCCGCCCATAAATCTCCCTGAGAGATTAGATATTAAAGGAGTCCTTAAGTGGATCTAGCTGCTGTCGGCACCGATGTTGAACGCGTAATTGTTACTCAAGAAGAATTGCAATCTAAAGTTGCAGAACTTGCAGCGCGCGTTGATGCTGATTACAAAGATCGTGACTTACTTCTGGTCGGCGTTCTCAAAGGCGCGATCATGGCAATGGCAGATTTAACGCGCGCGATGCAACGCCATATCGAAATGGATTGGATGGCGGTTTCTTCTTACGGTTCCGGAACCAAGTCAAGCGGCGTTGTACGAATTCTTAAAGATTTAGATCGTGATATCACCGGCCGAAATATTTTGATCGTGGAAGATATTGTGGATTCCGGTTTGACGCTCTCTTGGTTACGCGCAAACTTGCTTTCACGTGGTGCTGCATCAGTGGAAATTCTCGCGATTTTACGTAAGCCAGAAGCTGCCAAAGTTGAAGTCTCTTGCAAGTATGTGGGCTTTGATATCCCAACTGACTTTGTAGTTGGTTACGGATTAGATTTTGATGAAAAGTATCGCAATCTCTCATTTATCGGTGTGCTAGCAAAGCACATGTATTCATAGGTATTGAGATCATAAAATGGAGAAGAAGAGCCCTTTGAAGAAGAACCCAATTACGAAAAATACAAATAGTAAGAAGCCGGCCAAGAAGGTTCCGACAACACGGACGGGACGGATCATCCGCGGACCACTCTTCTGGATCGTAATCGCAATCTTGGGCGTATCTATTTTCGGACAGATATCTAGCGTTGGAAATCGTTATACCCAGATTGGCACATCAGAAGCGCTTGATGCGATTGCCCAATCGAAAGTTGAATCTGCTCTCATCATTGATAGGTCACAAAGGTTGCAATTAATTTTGAAACCTGGCGAGTTAATTGAAGGTTCGAATAAAGTTGAATCCTCATATGTAGCCCGCCAAGAACCCACGATTGTGGATTCTTTAACAGGAAATCCACCGCCAAAGGGCTGGAATGTTAACGTTGCTAAGCAATCGCTCTTTGTATCTTTCCTATTTTCAATTCTTCCAATACTTTTAATTGGATTCTTATTCTTCTTCTTGATGAGCAACGCCCAAGGTGGAAATAAAGTCTTTTCCTTCGGTAAATCGCGTGCCAAGCTGCAAGATAACGATGTCCCACAAAATACCTTTGCAGATGTTGCTGGCGCTGATGAAGCGATTGCAGAGCTGGAAGAAATCAAAGATTTTCTGGCGAATCCTTCAAAGTACGCGCTACTTGGCGCCAAGATTCCGAAGGGCGTTCTGTTGTATGGCCCTCCAGGAACGGGTAAGACCTTATTAGCGCGCGCCGTAGCCGGTGAAGCAAAAGTTCCGTTCTATTCAATTTCTGGATCAGATTTCGTTGAAATGTTTGTCGGTGTTGGTGCAGCTCGAGTGCGTGACTTATTTACTCAAGCTAAAGCAAATGCCCCAGCAATTGTCTTCGTTGATGAAATCGATGCCGTTGGTCGCCAACGCGGCGCAGGTATGGGCGGCGGACACGATGAACGTGAGCAGACTCTCAATCAACTCTTGGTAGAGATGGATGGTTTTGAAACTGGCGGCCAAGTAATTCTGATCGCTGCAACTAATCGTCCAGATGTTTTAGATCCAGCGTTGTTGCGCCCGGGCAGATTTGATCGACAGATTGCAGTTGATCGCCCAGATCTAAAGGGTCGTGAAGAGATTCTTAAAGTTCATGCGAAAACAAAACCGCTCTCTGACGAAGTCGAATTGCTGAATTACGCGCGACGCACCCCAGGATTTACCGGCGCAGACCTTGCAAATGTTTTAAATGAAGCAGCGCTATTAGCCGCTCGTGAAGAGAAGAAAGTTATCTCTAACTTACAAATTGATGAAGCGATCGATCGAGTTATGGCGGGGCCACAGCGTAAATCTCGGATCATGTCTGATGATGAACGTCGCGTTACCGCTTATCACGAAGCCGGTCACGCATTGGTTGCGCATGCGCTTCCACATACAGACCCAGTACATAAAGTGACGATCATGCCGCGCGGTCGCGCACTTGGTTACACAATGGTGCTGCCAGATGAAGATAAGTATTCGACAACTCGTAATCAATTATTAGATCAATTGGCATATTCACTCGGTGGTCGCGCTGCAGAAGAACTTATCTTCCACGACCCATCAACAGGTGCTTCCAACGATATTGAGAAAGCAACTGCGCTAGCTCGCGCAATGGTCACGCAATATGGAATGACTGAAGCCATTGGCGCTATTAAGTTAGGTTCTGATGTATCTGAACCGTTTATGGGGCGTGATTATGGCCATCAACGCGATTACTCAGAGAATGTGGCAGCGAAGGTCGATGTTGAGATCCGCAATTTGATTGAGACTGCACATCAAGAAGCCTTTGATATCTTGGTTGAAAACCGCGGAATCTTAGATGCCATGGTGCTGCAGTTGCTTGAGAAAGAGACTCTCAATAAAGATGAGATTTCTGCAGTGTTTGCAAAGGTAAATTCTTGGCCACGCCGTCCAGCATGGACTGGATCAGCTACACGCACTCCTTCACAACAACCACCGGTTGCTGTTCCTGAACGGCTTGTTGTTCAGCCAACTGTAGAAAAGAAACCTGCGCGCGTTAAGAAGAGCGCCAATAAGGAAACGAATAAAGAGTGAGTGATGTAAGCGCAGTTTCAATGGGGCCTGATGCCGGTCGTGCTCAGCATCCATATGATGAAGCGCGCGCAGCCGCTGCGGTTCGCGAACTCTTACTTGCCTTAGGTGAAGATCCTGACCGCGAAGGTTTAAAGGAAACGCCAGCGCGCGTGGCTAGAGCGTTTAAGGAAAATTTTGAAGGACTTTGGAAATCTCCAGAGGAAGTTCTAACAACAACTTTTGATATCGGCCACGAAGAGTTGGTGATTATTCGCGATATCGAAGTCTTCTCGCATTGCGAACATCATCTAACTCCCTTTCACGGAGTAGCCCACGTTGGCTATATCCCACGCGGAAAGATAACCGGCTTATCTAAAGTTGCGCGCTTGGTTGATCTCTTTGCGCGACGTCCGCAAGTACAAGAACGTTTAACGACTCAGATCGCCGATGCCATGGTGAAAATTCTTGATCCAATGGGTGTAATTGTGATTATCGATTGCGAGCATCTATGTATGTCAATGCGCGGCGTTCGCAAGTCTCAGGCGCGGACAACGACTAGCGCAGTTCGTGGTGTTTTACGTGATCCCGCAACGCGTGCAGAAGCAATCAGCTTAATTACTAAAAGCTAATTAATTTGGGCACCGCAATGAAGGTTATGGGCATTTTAAATGTAACGCCTGATTCATTTGCTGATGGAGGCAAGCACGATACATATGAAAAAGCAGTTGCTCGTGGTCTAGAAATGATCTCTGAAGGCGTGGACATTATTGATGTCGGGGGAGAATCCACCCGACCAGGTGCGGCGCGAGTTTCTGCTGCTGAAGAACAAGCTCGAGTTATTCCAGTTATTGAAAAGCTAGCGCAGACCGGAGTTCCGATAAGTATCGACACTATGCGCGCAGAGACTGCGGAGTTAGCCATTACCGCCGGTGCCAGCATCGTAAATGATGTAAGCGGTGGATTAGCAGATGATTTAATGTTTGAAACAGTGGCGGAAATGGGTTGTCCTTATATTTTGATGCATTGGCGTGGGCATTCCAAAGATATGGATACCAGAGCGACTTATCGAGATGTGGTAGCAGAAGTTATTGCCGAGTTAAATACTCAAATAAATGCCGCGCTTAACAGTGGAATTGCTAAGAATAATTTGATTATCGATCCAGGTTTAGGCTTTTCCAAAGATGCTACACAGAATTGGGAGATCTTGAATCGTTTAGATGAGATCACCGATTTAGGTTTTCCAGTTTTAATCGGGGGATCACGTAAGCGTTTTCTTGGTGGTGAAACCCCTGACGAGCGTGAGCAAGCAACGATTGAGTTGACCAAATCTCTGCTTGCCAAAAATATCTGGGGGGTTAGAGTTCATAGCGTGAGTCCACATAAGAATTTGGTGCTAGCTAATGGCTGATCTAATCGAGATTAAAGCAATTCATTCATTTGGCTACCACGGAGTTCTTGAGGCCGAAAACATTGCGGGGCAAGATTTTTATGTCGATGTTTCACTTGAATTAGATTTAACTCGTGCCAGCGTTACTGATGATGTTGCGGACACAGTTAACTATGCAGAAATCACTGATTTAGTTATTGAAGAAGTAACCGGTGATCGGGTAGCGCTTATTGAGAAGCTAGCAGGCCGAATTGCAGATCGCATCAAAAACACTTATCCGCAGATCGCTTCAGTTGCCGTAACCGTTCATAAGCCACAAGCTCCGGTGAACGCTAAAGTAAAAGATATTTCGGTAACCATAAATCGATGAAGGCGGTAATTGCCCTAGGCGCCAATATCGGCAACCCGAAAGAACAGATGGATTTAGCGGTGGCGATGTTGCGCGAGGCTACTGATTTTAAATTGGTTTCTGATTATTACTCGACCAAACCAGTCAGCGATATACCCCAACCAGATTACTTAAATGCTGTCTGCATCGTCGAAAGTGAATTGCCAGCGTTAGATTTATTGGCGCTCTTGCAAGGAATTGAGAAGACGCTTGGCAGAGAGAGAAATGAAAGATGGGGACCGCGCACCATAGATTTAGATCTAATCCAATATGGCTCTCTGCTTAGTTCAGCAGATGAGTTACAACTTCCTCATCCACGCGCGCACGAGCGCCGCTTTGTAATAGAACCTTGGTGCTCGATAGAACCAGATGCGATCTTGCTGACATACGGGAAGATTTCAGAGATTTTGGAGCAATTGCCGTAAGGCTCTAAACTTAGAGCTATCACCGCCCGGTACCTGAAAGGACTGGAGCCCGATATGAAGATCGTTAACAGCGCAGCTGAACTTGATGACGGCTGCACTTTTGTTCCAACAATGGGCGCTCTTCACGCAGGTCACGCATCACTCTTTACGAAAGCCAGATCACAAAGTGATTTCGTGGTTGCCAGTATCTTCGTTAACCCACTTCAGTTTGAAAACGGTAAAGATTTAGAACTATATCCCCGTACTCCTGAGCAGGATATTGAAATTGCACGAGATTCCGGTGTCACTCACCTTTGGATGCCACAACAGAGTGAGATTTATCCAGAAAATTTTGTGAAGAGATTTGCCGGCCCAATCGGTGAAAAATTTGAAGGAACAGATCGAGTGGGCCATTTTGATGGAGTCGTGACTGTGGTCTCGCGTCTCTTTGATTTGCTTAGACCAGCGAAAGCGATCTTTGGCGAAAAGGATTTTCAGCAACTTTATTTGATTAGAAAGTTAGTTGAAGAAAGCTTTAATGATCTAGAGATTATCGCTGCGCCAACCATTAGAGAGAGCGATGGGCTGGCGCTATCTTCAAGAAATGTCAGGTTAAATAAAGCTGATCGCGAAGCGGCAACGGTAATTTACCGAGCGCTAATTGCGGCGAAAAAGAGCGAGACATTAGATCAAGCAAGAGAGGCGATGTTGCATATTGCAGCCCACGAGCCGCTATTCAAATTAGATTATGCAGAAGTGATCGATGAATCTGACTTTGCAATTGCCACACAATCGACCTCAAAGCAGCGTGCAATTATCGCGGGTTGGCTAAATGGGGTCCGTTTGATCGACAATATGGAGATGAACCTGTCTAGCGAAACTCTCGGTGCGCGATGAAGTTACTTGCACCTGAACCGGGATGGACCGCTACCGCTGATGTAATTGTGGTCGGTTCTGGAATTGCTGGACTTACAACGGCTCTGCAGGCACGCACTTTTGGTTTATCAGTATTAATTGTTACAAAATCTAAAGTTGATGAAGGTTCTACTAAATGGGCGCAGGGTGGAATAGCAGCAGCGCTCGGACCCGGTGATACTCCAGATCAACATTTAAAAGATACTTTGGTGGCAGGCGCTGATCTGTGCGATGTAGAAGCGGTGCGAGTATTAGTAACGGAAGGGCCAGCAGCTGTTCGTAAATTAATCGAACGCGGCGCGATCTTTGATACAGAAGATTCTGGTGAAATTTCGCTTACTCGCGAAGGTGGACATTTAAGAAACCGAATTCTGCACGCCGGTGGAGATGCAACAGGTGCAGAAGTTTCGCGTGCATTGTTAGCCGCGGTGCACGATGATCCAGAGATTGAAGTTGTTGAAGATGCACTAGTACTAGATGCGTTGAAGGATTCGAGCGGCGCAGTTTGCGGCGTAACGCTTCACGTTATTGGCGCAGGAAGTCGCGATGGAGTTGGTCGCGCGCTAGGCAAGGCAGTTGTTTTAGCCACTGGTGGGCTAGGACAAGTCTTTGCGCAAACCACCAACCCATCTGTATCTACTGGTGATGGAGTTGCCTTAGCGCTACGCGCAGGAGCAAAAGTTGCTGACGTGGAATTTATTCAATTTCATCCCACAGTTTTATGGTTGGGAGATAACACGCAAGGCCAACAACCTTTGATAAGTGAAGCAGTACGTGGCGAAGGCGCTTATTTATTAGACGATAACGGCGATAGATTTATGTTGACTGAACATAAGTTAGCTGAACTTGCTCCCCGCGATGTAGTTGCGATTGCATCAATGCGTCGTATGAATAAAACTGGTGCACACCACGTCTGGTTGGATGTTCGCCACCTAGCTGGTTTTGAAAGCCGCTTTCCAACTATTTACGCATCTTGTATTTCTCACGGAATTGATCCAAGTAAGGATTTGATACCTGTTGCACCCGCCTCGCACTACGCCTCAGGTGGCGTGCGCGTTGATCTAAATGGTCGCACCAGCGTTAGCGGCCTATATGCCTGTGGTGAAACTGCATGCTCAGGCGTGCACGGTGCAAATCGCTTAGCTTCAAATTCACTTCTTGAAGGGCTGGTTTTTAGTGCGCGTATTGCCGCAGATATTGCGGCAAACTTAACTGAGCGCACAGCGCCGATTGCAGATAAATCAAAAGCAATTTTATTAGATCCCGCAACGCGACGAGAGTTGCAATTGAGTATGAGTCGTGGCGCAGGTGTTTTACGTTCATCGGATTCGTTACTGCAGACCAGTGCAGATTTAACTCGTATCCAAGATCGCAAGAGCGCAAACCCTTGTGTCGAAGCGTGGGAGACAACGAATCTCTTTCAACTGGCCGAAGCAATTCTGAAAGCGGCGCTGATTCGTCAAGAAACACGTGGATCGCACTGGCGGGAAGATTTTCCAGAGACTGAAAGCAACTGGCGCAAACGGATTGTTCAAGAGTTAGATGCCGCAGGCAACTGGAATACCAGTTATCAAGAAGTGGGTGCAAAGTGACTGAACAAGAGTTGATTAAAGCGGCGCTGGCCGAGGATTTAGCCGGGGGAGTTGATATAACTTCGCAGGCAACAATTTCGGCAGATGCGATTGCAACTGCAGATTTCATCTCACGGATGGATGGCGTCATCGCGGGAATAAATGTGGCGCACGCAGTTCTTGCTGAAGTTGGACTCAACGATGTCACTCTTGCTAAAAAAGATGGAGATCGCGTTAAGGCGGGAGATGTTCTTCTTACGGTGCGCGGAAATACTAGAGCGATATTGTTGGCGGAACGCACCGCGCTAAACTTTTTTGGACATTTAAGTGGAATTGCAACGTTAACCAGTAAATGGGTGGCGGAAGTTGCAGGTACCAAATGTCAGGTTCGCGATACCCGAAAAACAACGCCAGGTATGCGAAATATTGAGAAGTACGCAGTGCGTATGGGCGGCGGAACCAATCACCGCATGAACCTAAGCGATGCTGCGCTGATAAAAGATAATCACATTGCTGCTGCTGGTGGAGTTGTACCGGCCTTTGCACAACTCCGAGCAGCATACCCAGAAGCTGAAATTGAGATAGAAGTAGATACTTTGGAACAACTAAAAGAGGTATTAACTCAGAAACCTGACCTTGTTCTATTGGACAACATGTCACCAGAGCAATGCAAAGCGGCGGTTGCGCTAGTCAACGGCCTATGTAAATTAGAAGCATCAGGCGGAATTTCAATCGCTAATGCGCGGGCATATGCGCAATCTGGGGTTGATTACATTGCAATTGGGGCGCTGACACATTCTGCGCCAGTTTTTGATATTGGTCTAGATCTGAGAGCGGAGTAGTTATGTTATTAACAGTCGATGTCGGAAATACAAATACCGTATTAGGAATTTTTGAAGGAGACGAATTAATTCGCTCTTGGCGAGTGAAGACCGATCCTCGAACAACCTCTGATGAGTTGTGGCTGCAATACAACGCCTTGGTTTCTGGTTATGAGATAACCGGACTTTCTATCTGTTCTACAGTGCCGGCGACTCTGCGCGAGATCCGAACAATGATTGCAAGTTACTATTCAAAAATCCCTACGACGATTGTTGAGCCAGGGATCAAGACAGGTGTTCCACTTTTAGTTGATAACCCTAAAGAAATTGGCGCAGATCGCATCGTAAATACCTTGGCGGCGCACACACTTTATGGAGGGCCAGCGATAGTTGTGGATTTTGGAACTTCCACAAATCTTGACGTGGTCTCACCTAAAGGTGAGTTCTTAGGCGGAGCACTTGCACCAGGTATTGAAATATCAGTAGATGCCCTAGCTGCACGCGCGGCGCAATTACGTAAAGTTGAGTTGATTCGCCCGAAGAACGTTATTGGAAAGAACACTGTTGAAGCTCTCCAATCCGGAACCATCTTCGGCTTTGCTGGACAAGTAGATGGATTGGTAGATCGCATCACTGCTGAATTAGCGCAGAGTTATGAAGGCGCCCCAACAGTTATTGCTACCGGCGGTCTTG
>CANHRF010000009.1 GCA_947463335.1 Actinomycetota bacterium | reverse complement strand
AGGTGGGTTGTTCCTCTAATTGTTCCGGATGCAAAGAGGGCATTGATTTGATTTTCAAATTCACGGATCTCAACAGCACGTTCAAATTGAGCAATCGGATCGTTCTGAATTGCTTTACGTCGATCTAAACCTTTACTCATCTTAGAAACCCTCCCGAATCCACCACGGTTGCGGCGCTTTACCTGTCGCCATCAATTGATCAATCTGATAATTAACTTCAGTTGCATTTGGCAGGAAGCGCGCTTCCAAGCCACCGTTGTAAGGAACTGGAACATTTGGGCAAGTGATTCGGATAGGCGCTGACTTTAGTTCACCGAAGAATTGAGCAATTACCGCTGCCACAATCTCAGATCCCCAGCCGCCGCTCTCTGGTTGCTCTTCAACAACAACTAAGCGACCCGTCTTCTTCACTGATTCAAATACAGTTTTCTTATCCCAAGGGACAATGGTGCAGAGGTCAATAACTTCAATATCTAAGCTGCTAGCTGCCGCAGCCTCGCGTGCGATATTTGTCATCTGCCCTAGCGCGACAATGGTGAGATCTTTTCCTGGCTTAACAACTCTCGCTTTGCCAATCTCCATCTTTAGATTGGTATCAACTTCACCACGCTCGGCATAAGTAACTCTTGGCTCGAGGAACATCACCGGATCTGGATCTTGAATCGCAGCGCGCAATAAACTATAAGCGCTCTGTGCATCACTTGGTGATAAAACTTTTAGACCCGGTGTTGCGGCTACCCAGTTCTCCAGCGTTTGTGAATGTTGCCCACCGAAACCAAGGCCACCGCCGACAGATGCGCGGACGACCATTGGAACTGAGAGCTTGCCATTACTTAAGTAACGCATCTTCGCGCCTTCAGTTACTAGCTGATCAAGTGCGACTCCGAGAAATTCCATAAACATAATTTCAATTACAGGTTTCAAACCCATAGTTGCGGCGCCGACTGCTGCGCCGGTAAATGCCATTTCGGAGATTGGAGTATCTCGAACACGAACTGGCCCAAACTCATCTAACAAACCTTCAGTAGTTTTGAAAGGCCCCTCTGCTGCTGCAATATCTTCACCGAAGACGATAACCGTTGGATCGGCTCTCATCTCATCAGCAATAGCTGTTGCAATTGCCTGTCTCACACGCATTGCTGGCACTGTGCCCCCCTTGAAAGTTACTTGAAATCACTACTGGAAACGATTGCTATAGTATGGGCGTAGCAGGTCCAAGTCAACGTTTTTCGATGTTATTTCAATATGCGAGAGCGAGTAATCAGTGAGCAGAGAAGAGCCACCCACCGAGTTACCTCTCGCCGGGATAACGGTTCTTGATGCAACTTCAAATATTGCTGGCCCTTTTGGCGGGGCAATTCTTGGCGATCTAGGTGCGCGAGTAATAAAAATTGAAACTCCAGCAGCTGATGCGGCGCGAACAATGTCTCCAGTTGAAGGTGATCGTTCAGCATATTTTCACGTCGTAAATCGAAATAAATCTTCGGTCACAATAGATTTGAAAACTGAATCAGGGCAGTTGTTCCTGGATAATTTGCTGGATACCGCCGATGTTTTACTTACCAACTTCCTTCCTGAGAAATTGGCTGAGTATCACGTGACACCAGATGAGTTAATGGCCAAGCGCCCTGGGTTGATTATCGGAAACTTATCTTCATATGGTTCAGAGGGACCATCTCGACATTTTCCTGGATACGACGCAACGGTTCAGGCCAGAACCGGAATTATGCAGGTCACCGGAGAGCGCAACGGAGAACCTGTTCGCACCGGTATTTCAGTCCTTGATGTTGGCGGCGGAACTTGGCTCGCCCTAGGCATTCTGGCAGCGCTTATAAAGCGCGCCAAGACCGGGATCGGAAGCGTTATTGAAACTTCACTTTATGAGACCGGAGTCTCCTGGGTGAGTTATCACCTATCTGCATTTCAAGTTACAAACGCACCTTCAATTCGTTCTGGCAGCGGCCATCCCGCATTTGCACCTTACGGTCTCTTTAAAACCAGCGATGGCGAAATCATGATCGGTGTTGGCAATAATGTGATCTTTGCGCGATTGTGCAAAGTTTTAAGCCGTGAAGATCTAATCGAGAACATTAAATTTAAAGAGAACGTCGATCGCGTAAAGAACAACGCTGAATTAGAAGCTGAAATCGAGCGCGTTCTTGTCGAAAAGGGTTCTAAGCACTGGGTGGAACTCTTGGCTGCGAGCGGAGTGCCGGCAGATCACTTAGCGCTGCCGGAAGATCTCTTAAACGATCCGCAAGCGGCAGCGTTAGATATTCTCGTTGATTATCCAGATCCCACTTCAAAGGTGAAGAAGATTCCTGGCCTTCCCTTTCGAATCGATGGAAAACGTCCAGGAATTAGAAACCCTGCTCCTCATAAGGACCAGAGCTAACTTCTATTTAGCCCTTAAGTGATTTATTCATAAGGCGAACACAGTTTTCAACGATCGAAGTAAATGAGCCTTTACCGTAAGGTGGCTGCCACGCTTGATAAAGATTGTCATCACATAGCGCTTCTCGAACGATGTAACCAATCGCTGAGTAATTAACATCTGTTACCGCTACTACGCCATAACCTGGAAATGCAGCACGTACTTCTTGTTGCCAGGCAACATCAATCTCGCACGAGATGCCAACGAAGATGATATTTCCGAAGCGCCAAGCAAAGACCTGCGTTGGGATGGAACCCTTTCCTTGGGTGAAGTTGGCGATAATCTTCTTGCGAAGTAAACGCTCGCGAATTCTAAAGTCGCTCTCGGCGGCAAGTTGTTTATCTAACTCTTCGACCCCTGGCCAATCTTTAGATGGAAGTCCCACAGTTTCGAAATTAATTGCGCTCTCTTTTGGAATTTCATATGGACGAGGCTCCCAGTATGCAAGAGGAGCGCCTGATTCGATCGGCTTAACATATTCGAGGCGATGACCTGCGGGATACATTCCGAGCAGAGTTGAGTAGGCAGCATGTCCGAGCTGATGACCGTAACGATCTGCAACTGATGTATCTGCAACGTATTGATAAGCCGGCGCTAAATCTCCAGACGCTCCTTGTAGGAAGACGCAGATCGCGCCGTCTGTATTAGCCTCCATAACATCGCGCATGCCACCGATAAAGTCAGGTGATACCAAGCGATTATCTCCACCAAGCGTTGTTGGGTGGCAGGCGTAATTTACAACTGTCGCCTTAATTGAATTGTCACTTACTCGAGTAACTCTTCCCACCATCACCGTGTCATCAGTAATTGATTTATTACTTGGGTTATATCCAGTTAGATAACGCGTTGGATTCGCTGGGTCTGCCAAGTTGCGGTTTTTAGCGAGATCGCAGCGCCCATCCTTAAAGGTAATAAAGCAATCTTCAGCTGTCTCAATCGCTTCGCGAGATGCTTCTAATATTGCACCCTTCATTAACTCCAAATAACCCTCAATTAAATCGCCACCAGGAAATCCAACGCGACTGCGATATGGCCAAGGAGCGCCATGGGTATGTGACGATGCAAGCATTAAATTAGAGATCGGAATACCGAGATCCTTAACAACGCTCTCGCGAATCCACTCATCTTCCATTCCAGTTAGATCACCGCTTGTGCCAAGATCAAGTGCGACGATAACTGTTGGCTTTGCTCCAGGTTGTGCAGTAATCGCCAAGGCAGTTGCGTAAATTGGTTTGTGTGTTCCACGAGAACTTCCATCGTGCGTTGAAAATCCCCAGACGGGACCGTAAATTCCAAATGGGGGAGTTATATCTCGTCGAGAAACACCGATTTGAGCACGCGCTTCGTGCGGTTGGTCTATCAGATTTGGATCTGAAGCATGTGATGGAGTTTCATCAAGGGCTTTGCTATCCATTGGGGCAGTTGTCATTTTTAGCTCACATTCTCTGGATATTCAATTACTTGAGTAGGTTTTCACTTTACTTAATACATCAACTGTCCGCCGGAGATATTTAATACCGTTCCGGTCATATAGCTAGAAGCATCTGATGCAAGAAATATTGCACCTCCTACCATTTCACTCGGATCTGCCAAGCGACCCATTGGGATCATTTCTACAAACTTAGCCATCGCTTCTTGGCTGGTATCACTCCACATCATTGGAGTATCAACTCCACCTGGTGAAAGAGAGTTAACGCGAACCCCATCTTTAGCAAATGAACGCGCTAGACCTTTAGTCATAGACACAACGCCACCTTTACTTGCCGCGTAGACAACAGATCCACCGAAGCCACCGCTCCACCAACCTTGTGATGAGAAGTTAACGATCGATCCTTTGCGGCTCTTTGAACGGAAGGCATCACGCGCAGTTCGGTTAAGAAAGAACGTTGACTTCAAATTTACATCGATCTGTAAATCCCAATCTTCTTCAGTTACTTCATCAACAGTTGCGCGGCGACGCAAGACTGCAGCACAGTGAACCATCGCAACAAATGGCGCGATCGCTTCTGCTGCTTCAAAAATTAAATGATGTTTAGAGATATCTGAGATATCTGCGGCGTATGTTTTATGACCATCGCCTGAAAGTGATGCATGAACTTGATCAAGTGCTGGACCAGGTCGATCTACGAGAAGAACCTTGGCGCCTGCCTCTGCAAATCCACGGGCGATCGGTGCACCGATTCCGCCAGCTGCGCCAGTTACAACTACGCAATTGCCAGTTAATCCACTGCGGCTATCCCAAGAAATTGCCATTTATATATTTCTCTATTCTCTAAGAAATTTCCTTGACCTAATGAAAGAAGAATAGGAAGATAACGTATTAAAATCAACGACTATTTAACTGAGAAGATAAGATTGCGAGTGCGCAGATGAGTTCCTTCAAGATCAAGGGAAACCGTGTAGTTATAACTGGTGGTGCTGGCGGCATCGGAAGCGCTCTGGTTAAAGGGTTCATTGATGCTGGATCAGATGTCCTTGTTTCAGCAAGAGAAGCATCACAATTTGAGTCGCTTAAAGAATATCTAACAGCAAACGGCTCTCCCGCAACAAAGCTTCACTATGTACTTGCAGATTTCTCCGACCCAAAACAGTGCGGAACCTTTATCGAAAAGGCTAGAAGCGATCTGGGTGGGATTGATGTCTTGGTCATTGCGCACGGTGGCGTTAAGCCCGGCCCAGCAGTAGACACAAGTGATGAAGTCTGGATTGAGCAGATCCAGATAAACCTTTCTTCCTACTTCCAGTTAGCGAAAGCTGCAGCTGGCGAAATGATCGAACGTGGCAGCGGCAAGATAATCACCTTCGCCTCAATGCTTACCTTTCAGGGCGGACTCAACGCTTCAACTTATGCCGCTGCCAAAGGTGGCGTGGGGCAGATGACAAAGGCGCTCTCAAATGAATGGGCGAAGTCGGGGGTCAACGTTAATGCGATTGCACCGGGATATATCAAGACCAAGTTAAATAAACATATCTGGACCGACCCTATTCGTAATGATCAGATTTTGAGCCGCCTCACATCTGGGCGATGGGGCGTACCTGAAGATATGGTCGGACCAACGCTATTTCTTGCATCAGAAGCATCTGACTACATGCACGGGGTCATCTTGCCGGTAGATGGCGGATGGCTCTCTCGATGAGTGGTGTGAGATTTGGAATCGATAGCTTCTCTTTCCATCGCTTCTTTGGTGAGAACTCAAAGTGGGAAGTACCTGCTGATACAAAATGGCAGACTAAAGATTTCATTGATTTCGCACGCTCACATAACCTTGATCTGATTACCCTCCAGACTGCTTATCTAGATTTAAGTGATGCGCAGACTCTCGCTGAGATAAAGCGCTGGAAGAGCGAGAATAACTATCTCGCCTTCACCTGGGGACACCCAAATGGCTTTGATGGCGGGAAGAATCTAGATGCTTTCAAGAGCGCAACGCAGTGGTTAGAACGATCTTCGGAATTCGAGTTAGAACAAATGCGTATTGTCTTGGGAAATCACTTTAACTTTGATGAGGCTCCAAGAATTCGGATGGAGCGATTAGGTGAACACGTGGAGTTACTTGTAAAGCGCGCTCGCCAGTTGGGCGTGAGGCTTTCCGTAGAAAACCACGCTGACTTTAATGTGCCCGTACTTTTAGAAATGATAAACGGCATAGATGATCAGTTCCTGGGCCTCTGCCTAGATCTCGGAAATTCTTACCGAGTTGGTGATGATGTAATTCAATTAATGGAGAGTATTGATACTTCGCGAATCTTTATGATTCAGGCGAAAGAGATAGATCAAATGCCAGATAACGTTCCGGGCTCTCCAATTGGTTGGTGGCCGACGGTCAACTTCGGAACCGGAAAGATTGATATCGCAAAAAGAGTTAATCGCCTTATTGAGCGCGGATTTACCGGCCCGATTGCAATCGAACTATCTAACTTGGGTGCGGGGTTAAATGAGATTGGCGTTGCCGAACAAGCAATTAGCCATTTGCGCGAAAATCTCTCATCGCGCTAGGCGGAGAGAACTTCACGTAGATTTGAAGCGCAATTGCGATTATTGAGGTAACAACTGCGCCGAAATAAACCGAACTCCTGATAGAGAAAGTCTCGCTGATCCATCCCAGTAGCGGCCCTCCTATAGCAAGGGCGGCTAGCCACATCGAAATATAAATTCCCCAGATTCGGCCGTAATGTCTGGGATCTGCGAATCTTCGGATAGACATATTTCCCGAGATGTTAATTCCCATTGCAAAAAAACCAGCGAAGAAAAAAGTGATTGCATAAGTCAGGTAATTCGGCGCAGATGCCACAAAAAACCAGGTACCAGCCATAAAGAGAGCTTTTCTTCCTAAGAAAGCGATATCAATCTCCGCCTTTGAACGAGCCACCGAGAGAGATCCCGCGATCGCCCCCAGCGCGAGAATCGACACTAAAAATCCAAAGGCAGATGGGCTGACATCAAATACTTTTCTTGCCATCAGGGTTGATGTCATCTGCATATCTTGACCAACCATGGCGATCGCACAGACAACACCTATTGGGATAAGTACGGTTCGGTTCTCCCTTAGGTAGCGAAGTGAGTCAAAGAGAGTTACTTTATCTTCAGACTCTTCCAGTTGGTGCGCTGGAAAGTAACTTGTTACGTTGATAGTTGTTAGTAAAGCGACAGCTATTAAGTAAGTCAATCCATTTATGATGAAGCCCGGGCTAGTTCCAAATAATTGAATGAGTAAGCCTGCAGTGATCGGTCCGAAGAGCCTTCCAATATTGAGATTAATCTGGTTCCAACTCAAGGCATTTGGTAGATCTTTATCGCCCACGAGTCTTACGTAATAGCTCTGGCGTACCGGACCATCAAGGCCAGTGAAAATCCCAAGAAGAAACGCTGAAAACAAGAGAATATGAAAAGTTATATGGCCGGCTGCTACCAAAATTCCAGTAGATGTTGCAATCAAGAAACCGGCGAAATTTAACCAGAAAAGAATACGTTTCTGATCATAACGATCAGCAAGAACTCCTCCATATATGGCAAATACAATTCCAGGAAGAAACTGCGCGGCAACGACTAAACCTAAGCTCTTAGCGCTTGAAGTTAGATCAAGGGTTAACCAATCTTGGGCCACTCTCTGGGTAAAGGTGCCAAAGGTGGAAATCAAGGTAGCGATATAAAATCTTCGATAATTTCTATTCTTTAACGCAGAGAAGACCATTGCGCTAGAAACCTGCTAGTTCGGCACCAGAATCTGCTCGAAGAACATGTCCCGTCACAGTGCTGGACATTTCGCTCGATAAGAAGAGAACGGCGGCGGCAACCTCTTCAGGTCGCGTCCATCTCCCATAGGCATTGATCTTCAGGTGCTCCTTCTTTAAATTTTCAAGAACATCATCTTTCATACCGCGTCGGAAGAGAGGTGTATCTAAAGTGGCGGGGGAGAGCGCGTTAACTAAAACTCCATCGCGCCCATTTGCTCTGGCGAGATTCTTAGTCATTGCGACAGCGCCAGATTTTGAAATTCCGTAGATAACCGAGCCAGGAAGTCCGCCAGAAAGTCCGGCCGTTGAGATGAAGTTAGTAATGCGTCCCCATTTTCCCTCACGCATCACCTTTGCGGCACCGCGTGAGATAAAGAATTGGCTACGCAGATTGACATTAATTGTTGTGTTCCAGTGCTCTTCATCAACATCTTCCGGAAGTACATTCTGTAGCACCGCAGCGGTGTGAACCAGAATATCTATGCGGTTAAATTTTTGATAAACATCTTTAATCAGCTGATCGCAGTTATCGACTGAAGAGATATCGGTATTGAAAATTGCAGTAATCGCATCGGGATTTCCAGCAACAGCCATTTGCTGCGTCTTCTCTAGCTCTTCTTGATTGCGATCAATCAAAGCGACGTTTGCTCCGTATTGAGCCAGAGTCAGCGCACATTGACGCCCATAGCCACCAGCTGCGCCAACAACCATCGCTAGACGACCCTTAATTCCTAAAAGTTGATCTACCGAATTCATAATTACTCCTTGGCTCAGATCTGAATTCTGCCACTAAATATCATTTATTAATATCTTTATCACTGATAACGTTGCCACGTGTTTGAATTAGTTGCCGTGTTCGCTGCATTCACAATGGGCCTCGGAACATTTCTTACAAAGGGGATTACTACACAGATCCCATTCTTGACAACGCTAGGTCCGCTCTTTCTCCTTAATTGCTTCTTCACCCTGCCAATTGCATTTGTTCAGGTAGGAGATTGGGTCGTCTTTGAACCTAAGATCCTCACACTTCATTTGAGCGCAGCACTCGCAAGCGTTATCGCGGGTTATTTCATCTTTGTGATTATTAAACGCAGTTCGGCATCGATATCTTCGATTTCAAGCACACTTTCACCAGCTGTTGCATTGGTGCTTGCGCCTATTTGGTTGGGAACTAGCGTTTCAGCTCTGCAAGTTGTAGCAGTCGTTGCTCTCATCGCCGCCAGCCTCTACCCAATCCGATCAAGCATTCCAGGATTGCGTTTGGGAGCAACCATCTTCTTTACTCTCTCGGCAGCCATTACATCTGGCTTTGTATCGATAAACGTCGCGGTACTTGGAGTAGAAGGCATAAGCGTTTCTGAGACTTTCATAGTAAGACAAGCACTCGCTGGACTTATTTGTATGGCGATTTTTCCACCGCGCGGCTTAACCAGGAACGATCTTTTCAAGTTAATTCAGAGAGCTTCGCTAATATCAGTGGGCTCCATCGCATCGGTTTATGTACTTCAAGGCGGGGAGATCATCCTGATGGTTTCGATTCTCGCCACAGTTTCTTTGTGGGTTTTGTTATTTGAATCAATTTCTTCCAAGAGTATTCCGGATCGATCTACAATAATTGCGGCAGTGATCGCCGTAGTGGGAATCGTCTCGCTTAGGTTCGTAAGTTAACTCGCTAGTCACAGCGCTTTAATAGCTTGATCGAGAACTTCCAGCATAATTTCAAGGCCACCAGATGCAACGATGCTCTGTTGTGATTGGTAATTGTTCAGCTCATAGGCGATCTTGGTAGGTAGATACAAATAGCCAGGGCCATTGGTCATATCTAGGAAGACAATCATTCGATCGGCATTTCTGCGGCGCAGTTCGCGCGCTAACTCTAAATAGGCCTCACCACCGTGAGCGATCATGATTGCATCACCGAGTTGCCAGATCCAGACCGGATGCTTAACCGTGCCATCACCAGTGACGTAATCAATTCGAATCTCGTGTTGTTTTCTGATTCTAAAGTTTAGAAATACTTCGGTAGCTGTTAGCGGAGCCCATGCGGTTCGCATCTGCTCTTCAGTGAGAAGTTCCTTGTGAGGCATTTCAACAAAAATCTTCTTGCGATCAAAGAGTTCGTTGGGATCCACCTTGGTCGGTAGCCACGAGGCGAGGTTTGATCCAGAAGTAATTACTTGGTCAAAGTGAAGTTCACGCCCCGGTGCAAGCATGCTCGCCATCGTTGCCAAAGTTGCATAACCCAACATCTCACCGTTGCGATCAGCAACTGAAGTGTCTCCGGAGTACTGCTCTTTGGGCGCAACGTTGCCGCACGCACCAAGTAAGAAGAGCATTGGCGCATTGGTTGCTTCTGTGACTAATTCCCGTGCCCTGCCAACATAATCAGGGCTGATTAAATCGCTCTCCCAACCAACTGATGTGGGATGGCATCCGTAGTTAACAATGGTGAGAATGATCTTCCCACTTTGATCGGTAACGCGGCCAACAACCAAGGTGTCATCTGGCTCTAACTCAGGGTTGTAGCCGACTACAACTTGAGTCATTTCTCCATCAGTTACTACTAAATCTCGCACGGAACCAAGGGCGCACTTTCCGTAAGCCCAAGTTAAATCTGCCTTCTGACGTGACTGGATTGCGCGCTTGCCCGCCGCAATCAAATCTGCAATCGTTTTTTCAACATAGCCGGCAACTAATTCGCCACCTTCGCGCATTGGTTCGTGAATGCAGAAGGGAGGTCCTTTATGGGTCTGGCTTAGATTTACCAGGATTGAATCAATATCTAACTTTAATTCACGAGCTAAACGAGAGCGAAAGTTAACAACATCGCATTGGTGGCAACCGATCCATCCGAGATCTAGCCCAAATACCAAGGAAAGATCACGATCACCGTCACTGCTTATTGCAGCAACAGTTGCCTCCATTGGTTTGTGGACACCACGCGAAATCGCGCTCTTACTTTTGCCCCAAGGATTTGCTGATATTCCAACCGGGGGAGTGATATCAACCGTTGCGACTCCAATTTGTAGCAGCGAAAGGAATGCACCTTCGCGATCTACAGCAGGTCGCGCCTTATTCATTTATCTCTGAGTTTTCGGCATTCGCGCAATAGCTGCAGAAACTTCATCAGTAATCAATTCAAGCGCACCGACTTCAAGCAGGGTTTGCCAAGATTGATAACGGAAACGGGTGTAAGCCTCAGGCGTTGGAATGTAAACATATCCCGGTCCATTGGTGCAGTTAAGTACAAAGATTACGCGATCTGGATGTCTGCGACGTAATTCCATTTGGAAATTTGAGTATGCCTCACCAGGTTGTCCAACAATGATGGCATCGCCCCACGCCCAGATCCAGACGGGATGTTTCGCACGCTGATTTTCCAGAACGTAACCAGTTCGCAACTTACGGGCACGCGCTAAGCGAGTTTCGCGCGCACCAGCATCAATATCTTTCCAACGCTCTTCTAGCTCTTCGAAAGTTGGTAGATCTTGAAGAGGAACATCAATATCTAAACGGATCGCATCGGTGAATGTCGAACTCTGGAATGGAAAGTCTTCCCATTCGGCAAGCAGAGCACCAGATTCAACGCGATTCTTAAAGCGCATCGCCTTACCTGATGGAATCATTTTCTCCAGTACAGCAAGAGATGCGAAGCCGAGAATGCGTCCATTCTTATCTGCGATCTCGTGATCACCAACATAGCCATCACGTGGAGCTAAATCTCCGGAAGCGCCTTGTAGGAAGAGCATCGGTGCACCAGTTTTTTGCTCAACCATTTCACGAGCAGCGCCAATAAAATCTGGTGAGACGTCAGTATTTTGCCAAGCAAGAGTTGTTGGGTGACAGGCGTAGTTAACAATCGTCGCAATGATTTTGCCGGAGGCATCACTTACTCGACCAACTGTGAGAGTGTCATCTGCAGGTTCGCCAGGATTAAATCCGACGATATCGACTTCACCGCAAGGAAGTTCACGGTTTACCGCTAGATCGCATTTTCCATATGCCCAAGTAAGGGTCGCGGCAATCGCACCATCTTTCGCTTCTTTACATGCGCTGATAATCGAATCGACTGCAAATTGATGATAAGGCTCAAGTAATTCGCCACCTTCTAGATGAGCGACATCGCAAGCAGTATTTGGTCCAGCGTGAGTGTGAGTTAGGTGTAGTTGGAGTTGATCCTCTTTGATTCCAAGACCGGCAATAACTTTGCCGCGGATATTTAGATCATCCTTAACTCCCTGCCACCAACCCCAATCAACTGTTACTAGATATAGCGGAGTTGATCCGTGCAGTACCGCTAGCGCTGTTGTTGTTATATCGCGATGAAGGCCAGTTGATATATGTGATTTCGCTGCACCCCAGCTCGCTGCTCTAATTCCAATGGGTGGATCAATATTGCGTTGTGCAACACCTGCCTTGAGCGATGCGCTAAATGGATAGTGGAAGAGTTTCTCACTTGGAGGCAGATCTGAACTGCTCATCTTAGGTATGGCTCTCTTACTCACGGTTGATTCCACCTCTCATTTGATTTTCTTAATCTCATTATCAACGTAATCAGTTACGACCTCAATACATCCTGGCGCCAAAAGAGTTTGCCAAGCTTGATAAGCAGGAGCGTTATATGCCGAGCGAATTGGAAGATAGAAGAGCCCGGGTGCATTAGTTAGATTTACGACGAAGATAATTCGACCCGGGTTGCGCTTACGTAACTCGGTTTGAATGTAGGAATAAGCCTCACCAGGTTGGGCAACAAAAATTGCTTCGCCCCATTGCCAAATCCATACAGGATGCGTGACCTCGGCATTTGATTCATAACCAATGCGTAGGCGAGTGGCGCGAGTTATGCGCTCTTCGAGAGCATCGGAATCTATCCCGGCCCATTCCTCGCGTAATTGTTCAATCGTCTTCATCTCTTTTACGCGCACCGGAACATCAACGCGAAATTCTTTAGCCTGGCTTGAACCAGTGACCTTCTCTTCATTCCATTCGCCAAGCAGCGCGCCAGATTCAACAATTCCATTCCATTTCAAACCACAACCAGGTGATTGCATCGCCTTTAGCGTGGACATAATTGCGTGTCCCAACATTTCACCATTGCGATCGGCAAGTGCGGTATCACCGCTGTATTGATTGCGCGGAGATAACTCACCAGATGCGCCTTGCAGAAAGAGCATTGGAGCTTTCGTCTCTGCCTCAACGATGATTCTCGCCATACCAATGTAATCAGGTGAAATTGCCATGTTCTCCCAGGCGAGAGTTGTTGGATGGCAGGCATAATTTGCGATCGTTGCAATTACCTTTCCATCACGCGTCGACACTCGACCAACAGTAAGCGTGTCATCAGCGACAATCTCAGGATTAAAGGCAACTACTTCAACTTCGCCACAGGGAAGATCACGATTAACTGCCAAATCGCAATGTCCGTAACCCCAAGTGATATCAACATCTGCGATCTTAGAAGCGGCTTCAATACAAGCTTCAATAGTTTTATTGATGATCAAATCTCTAAATTCCGGAATTAACTCTGAACCATCTTTCTTTGGCCTGTGAATACAAGGCAGTGGAACGGCGTGGGTATGGCTTGATGAAAAGAGGATCTGATCGCGACTTACTCCGACGCCCTTTGCGATGCGATCAAGCATGTCATCAGCACATTCGGCGCAGCCGAGAACACATAGATCAATCCCCACAATAAATGTTTTACGTCCATCGCTATCTTCGCGAGCGATCGCCGTTAAAAAGAGACCAATATGAATACTCTCTGATCGAGATTTCTTGGCAGCCCCCCAGATTCCCGAAGCGATTCCTACCTTTGGCGTGAACTCACGCTGTGCCACGCCTGCGCGGAGCGAACTCATCGCTTCTCTCCAGTGCGTAATCCCTGGAGTCAGGCTTGCATTAGGTGAATCTGTTGATGCCATTGAAATCTCCTGTCCGAGATCAATACTAGGCGTAAGCCCAAGGCCAGCGATAGGTCCTGGAAGTGAAATTTTCCCCTTTCCAGTTTGGATTTCCAGCAACTCGAATTAACTCGGCGTGCAAATTTGAGTTGAATCAATCAATTATTTCCTAGGGCATTTCCTGCAAAAGACTCAGAAGTGAATGATCAAGTAATTATGCCCGCGCATTCTGCTCAACAAGTAGATTTGCTTTAGAACGACTTCACTGAAAACCATTTATTGGCCGAACCTTTTTTGAAATGTGAAAGGCATATCTGTGACGCAACAACATATCTATCCATTTACTTTCGGTGACATGTCGCAGAAAGATTTATTGGGAGGCAAAGGCGCGAATCTCGCTGAAATGGTGCGCATTGGTCTGCCAGTTCCTCCGGGATTTACGATTGCCACAACTGCTTGTCGCGAATATTTAAAGAGCGGGAAATTTCCGGAAGGCCTTCGTCAAGAAATTAGCGATTCACTCTCAGCACTAGAGAAAGAGCTAGGTAAAACCTTCGGAGGTGTTGATAATCCACTTTTGGTATCCGTTAGATCTGGAGCAAAGTTTTCGATGCCCGGAATGATGGAGACTGTTTTAAATGTCGGAATTACACCAGAAGTCGCCCAAGCTATGGCAGATAGTTCTGGCAACGCACGATTTGCTTGGGATTCGTACCGCCGCTTTATTGAGATGTACGGCAAAATTGTTTGTGACGTTGATGGCGAAGAGTTCCATAAAGTACAAGAGCGAATTTTATCTACACACGGAATTACCAACCTGCAAGATCTAGATGTGGATGGCTTAAAAGCGTTAGCAGATGGCTTCATAAAAGTTATTGAAGCGGCAACGGGCAGAGATTTTCCAACTGATCCGCGTGAACATTTAATTGATTCAATAGAAGCGGTTTTTAGATCTTGGAACTCTGAGCGAGCAACGCTTTATCGCAGACGTGAACGAATTCCTTCAGATTTAGGAACTGCAGTAAATATTCAATCGATGGTCTTTGGAAACCTCAGCGATGATTCAGGTACCGGTGTTGCCTTTACTCGTAATCCTTCAAATGGCGAGATTGGCTCATACGGCGATTACCTGCAGAAAGCCCAAGGCGAAGATGTAGTTGCGGGTATTCGCACCCCAATGTCGCTCGATGAATTTGGCGTTATCGAACCCAAGGTTCACGGCGAGTTAGAGAAGATCATGGTGGGGCTTGAGTCGCATTACAAAGATCTCTGCGATATCGAATTTACAATTGAACGTGGCAAGTTATATATCTTGCAGACTCGTGTAGGAAAGCGCACCGCTGAAGCGGCATTCCGTATTGCAATGCAATTTGTCGAAGAAGGCGTGATCACGATGGATGAAGCGCTGGCTCGCACCAGCGGTGATCAATTAGCGATGTTGATGTTTCCGCAATTTGATACACGGGGAACCCTTGTTGAAATAGCCCGAGGAATTCCTGCATCACCAGGTGCGGCTGTTGGTGAAGCGGTCTTCGATTCAAAGCGCGCCTTTGATATGAGTAAAGCTGGCAAGAAAGTAATTTTGGTGCGACGCGAAACTAGCCCGGATGACTTAGTCGGAATGGTTGCCGCAGAAGGTATTTTGACCAGCCGCGGTGGTAAAACTTCTCACGCAGCTGTGGTCGCACGTGGAATGGGAAAGACCGCGATCTGCGGCACAGATTCGATTTCAGTTGATGAACGTGCAAATTTATTCACCATCGGTAGTCATACCGTTTATGAAGGCGATGTCATTTCTATTGATGGAACTTCCGGCATTGTTTATCTCGGGGCTGTGCCAGTGGTCGCATCATCGGTTACCTCTTACCTCGAAGGCCGCGTCTCTGCTGAAAGCGAAGAGGCTTCACCTTTAGTAAAGGCAGTTCACACGATATTGACCCACGCAGATTCACGGCGCAAATTACGAGTACACACCAATGCAGATACTCCAGAAGATGCGATTCGCGCCCGAATTTTAGGCGCAGAAGGCGTCGGTCTTTGTCGCACCGAGCATATGTTCTTGGGGGAGCGCCGTTCTTATGTAGAACGCTTGGTTCTTGCTGAGAATGAAGATGTGCAGCGTGGGGTTATCGCCGAAATGGAACCACTACAACGCGCAGATTTCGTAGGAATTATGATGGCAATGTCAGGCTTGCCGGTGACGATTCGCTTACTGGATCCACCATTGCACGAGTTCTTACCTTCGCTAGTTGATTTAAGTTCGCAGATGGCGCGCAGCGAAGCACTTGGGGAAGAGATACCAGCGAGAGATAAAGCTTTATTTGCAGCGGTTCGCCGTTTACACGAATCCAATCCAATGTTGGGGTTACGTGGAGTACGACTAGGAATCTTGATTCCAGAACTCTACAAAATGCAGGTGCGCGCTATGGTGCATGCGTGCCTAGAAGTTAGAAAATTGGGCCACGATCCGCGTCCTGAGGTGATGATTCCGCTCGTTTCTACACAACGTGAACTCTTGTATCTGCGTGAGACCTTAGAAGAAGAAATCGCTCGAACATTCAAGGGAACTAATCAAGAGATAGATATGCCGATAGGCACAATGATTGAAACTCCTCGCGCTGCGATAACCGCTGATCGTTTAGGTGTGCACGCAGATTTCTTCTCATTTGGTACCAATGATTTAACGCAGTTAACTTGGGCCTTTAGTCGAGATGATGTGGAATCAACTTTCTTGCCGCGCTACCTCGACCTAGAGCTACTTCCTTTCAATCCTTTTGAGT
>CANHRF010000008.1 GCA_947463335.1 Actinomycetota bacterium | reverse complement strand
CGGAAGATACTTAAAGTAAATTGAGGTCCTTCGCCTTGCGCAGGGCGGCGAATCTATTTGCGACGCCAAGTTTGCGATAGATCGACGCGAGATGCGTTTTAAAGGTCGCTTCAGAGATATGAAGTGATTGCGCTAAATGGCGATTTGTTCCTGGTAAGGAAAGCGCGGATAAAACACTCAACTCCCGTGGAGTAAGCAGTTTTGCAGACTCTGAATTCTGTATCGCGCTAGCAATTCCAGCAGCGCTGAAGTTTTTGGGCTGAGTTAAGGCACTTCGTATAGCGAAAATGAGTTCGCTAATCGGCGCGCTCTTCTTCACAAAAGCGCTTGCACCAGCTCGCATCGCCGCAATTAACTGACTCTCTTCATCGCTAAAGGTAAGAATGATGATTGCAATATCTGGGGAGAACTTACGAATCCATTGCACAATATCCAGACCCGAACCGTCGGGAAGGTTGAGATCTAAGATCACTCCATCTGGTGATTTGTGGGCAATCTGCGCAAATGCTTCTGCTCGACTGGCAGCTTCGCCGCAACAAAGCATGCCAGCGCTTTCTATCGCCTGCTTTACTCCAGCACGAACCGATGGGTGATCATCTATTACGAGAATTTGAGAAAGAGAGGCACCGGTCAAAGAGTAATTGCGACGCGGGTTCCTGAACTATCTGAGGTGTAGAAAAATGTGCCGCCAAGAAGTTCAGTTCGTTCCTTTATTCCAATTAAACCTAAACGAGAGCTATCCAAGGTCGCACCTCCTTCTCCGTTATCGCGCACTTCTAGGTAGGTGTGATTTTCAACTTGGCTTAGACGTATTTCAATCTCGCTACCCCTAGAGTGATGAACGCTATTTCGCAAGAGTTCATTAGCCATAGCGGTTATCTCTTTACCTAAATTCGGCTCTATATCGAACTCGGCGATCTGCAAAAGTAACTGGCGATCACCACAGATCTCTCTCGCCGTCTTTGCAAGCTTCTCTTGCACCGTTTCAGAGTTAGGTTCTCTGAGTTGGTACATCTCGCGCCGGACTTTAGAGATGAGTTCATCTACCCGAAAGCGCAGGGAGCGAACTCCTTTCCGCGCAGGCGAGTTGGTATCAATTGTTGCTAAGAGCAGATCTAATTCATAGCCAAGGGAAACTAAGTCTTGCGCAACACCATCATGCAGTTCGCGAGCTAATTGCAGACGTTGTGGCGTACTCACTTAGTAAATAGTTCGCTGATCTCCTTGGCGAATTCCTGGGCAACGACGTGACGCTTAATTGATAGCTTCGCTGTTAGCTGGCCGCCCGCAATCGTGAAGTCTGTCGGAAGAATGGTGAATTTACGAATAGATTCAGCCTTACTTACCGCTTTATTTGCTTCATCGACTGCAGTTTGAATAACAGCAATCAGATCAGGATCTTGTGTCAGAGTCGCAATTGTTGCGCCATCTTTCTTATTGGCCACGATCCAAGACTTTAGAGAATCCTGATCAATTGTCACCAATGCGGCGATAAATGGTTGGTTATCTCCCACGACAACACACTGGCTTACTAGCGGATGTGCACGCAGGCGATCTTCAAGCACTGCAGGTGCAACGTTCTTACCACCTGCGGTGACGATCAATTCCTTTTTGCGGCCCACGATTGATAAGAAACCATCTTCATCAATCTTTCCTAAATCGCCTGATTTAAACCAGTGATCTTCAGTGAAGACTTCGGCGTTAGCAGCATCGTTCTGCCAGTAGCCGCGCATAACGATTGGACCTTTAATAAGGACCTCGCCATCGTCGGCGATTTTTACACTGGTGCCAGGAATTGGCTTGCCAACTGTTCCGACTTTGAGCGCTCCAGTTATATTGAGAGTTGCGCCGGCTGTAGTTTCGGTAAGTCCGTAGCCTTCATAAATCGTTACACCTGCACCGCGGTAGAAGTGCCCAAGGCGTTTTCCAAGTGGTGCACCACCAGATATAGCTGCTTCAACATTTCCACCAAGGGCGGCACGGATTTTAGAGAAAACTAATTTATCGAAGAGCGCATGCTTGAAAGAGAGTAGCGGGTTAAAGCCGCGCTTATCGAGTGATTCGCTGTAAGCAATCGCAACTTCAGCAGCTTTGCGGAAGATCTTTCCCTTTCCTGCAGCATCTGCTTTTGCTTCAGCGCCGTTGTAAACCTTTTCAAAGATACGCGGCACGGCAAGGACGAATGTCGGCTTAAATGAGGCTAGATCTGGTTGCAAGCGTCCAACTGGATCGCTGCAGTGAGCAAGATGAAGCCCAGCGCGAATAGCACCGATTTGGACCATACGACCGAATACGTGCGCCACAGGAAGGAAGAGAAGCGTTGATCCATTTGGCTTAAGGAATAGATCGCTGGCGCCTTCAACAACATTTCCGCATTCAGCTAAGAAGTTGCCGTGAGTTAACTGCACCCCCTTTGGCTTTCCTGTTGTTCCTGATGTGTAAATCAAAGTCGCCAAAGTATCTGGCAAGAGTGAGTTGCGGCGGCGATCTACTTCATCATCTCCAATATGCGCTCCTGCGGTAGCGAGCACTGAGAGGACATCTTCTGTCATTGTCCAGATGTGTTTGGTATGTGAAGGCAAAACTGTATTGACCAACTCACGATGGGTTGGAGTTTCTACAATAAGACCAACCGCGCCGGAGTCACTGAGAATCCAGTCAACTTGTTCGGCAGAAGAAGTTTCGTAAATCGGAACTACACATCCACCGGCATACCAAATTGCGAAATCTAGAATCGTCCATTCATATCTCGTGCGCGCCATAATCGCAACGCGATCACCGACTTGAATACCTGCAGCAATTAAGCCTTTAGCAGTTGCACGAACTTCGGCATCTAACTCTTGGGCGCTAACTTTCTGCCAGCCATCGCCCAGAGGGCGTGACATCATTACGCGATTTGGTTCAAACCAAGCGCGTTCAGCGATCAGATTTGTAAGGTTGCCTGAAGCGGCAGCAGGGACAAGGGCCGGGACTGAGATTTCGTTCATGGCACAACGCTAGCGCCAGATGGAAAAAAAGGGGAGAGGCTGGAATTACTTTTTACGGGTAGCCTTGACCCATGAGCGAATTCAGCAGTTCCACAGTAACCATTGATCTTTCCATCTCCGAAGTTGGGGCCACCCTATTTGCGGTAGAGAGCTATCCCGAATGGTCAGGCGCATTTAAAAAGGTTGATGTGCTCGCAACCGATGACCAGGGACGGGCAACTAAAGCAAAGTTAACTGTCGATGCTGGCGCCGTTAAAGATGTCGTAACACTCGACTTCGACTGGAGCCAAGCCCCAAACAAGGTTACTTTTTCACTTGATGATGCCAACATTCTTACCAAGATGGATGGCGCATATCTGCTCAAGAGTCTGGGTGAGGATTCAACTTCAGTAACTTACGAACTCTCAGTTGGGCTATCTATGCCAATCCCCGCGATGATGATTGCCAAGCAAGAGAAATCAACTATCGATAGCGCGTTAAAGCAACTTAAAGAACATTTAGAGGGATAACTGCGTGGCTTCAAACACCATTGGTATCGATGTAGGTGGCACCAAGGTATTAGGTGGAGTCGTCAACGAACGGGGAGAAATCCTTGCAAGTGCGCGTCGAGACACTCCTCGTGAAGGCGGGCAGGCGCTAACACAAGCGATCGCTGACGTTGCAAATGAATTAAATCGTGAGTTCGCAGCTGAATCTATCGGCGTCTCTGCCGCAGGTTTTATCTCATCGGATCGCCAGACAATTTTAGCGACGCCAAATATCGCAGGTTGGAATGGCGTTAATTTAGATCGAGAGTTAACGCAAATACTCGGAAAGCGAATAGTTTTAGAGAACGATGCCAACGCCGCTGCTTGGGGAGAGTTTAAATTTGGCGCAGGGCGTGGGCGTAACGATTTAATGTTATTAACTCTCGGAACCGGAGTCGGCGGAGGTTTGATTCTCGGTGGTTCGCTATTTCGTGGAGCCTTTGGCATAGGTGCAGAGTTAGGACATATAAGAATTGTTCCCGAGGGTCATTTATGTGGCTGCGGAATTCGGGGATGTCTCGAACAATATGCATCTGGATCTGCACTGATGCGACATACCCGTGAAGCGATTAGCGCTAGTCCTGATATTGCACGGAATCTATTGGCTCGTGGTGATGGAACTTTGGAAGGCTTGAAAGGCCAACACATTACCGATGCCGCACGCGATGGCGATCCAGTTGCACTCGCCGCCTTTAATACAATGGCGAGTTATCTCGGAGCAGGCCTGGCAACGTTATGCGCAGTCATTGATCCATCTTGCATTGTTTTGGGTGGGGGAGTGATTGAAGCCGGTGAAATCTTCCTTAAACCTACACGTGAAGCTGCACTTCGATTAATTCCATTTAGCGGCAAGCACCCATATCCAGAAATTATTCCTGCAGAACTTGGTAATAACGCCGGCTTAGTCGGCGTCGCAGATTTATCGCGACTCTAAAGAGCAGCTCCATCATCGCCACGATTTGAATTACCACTCTTCCATTTCTTGAGCGCTGCCATTGCAGACTGAAAAGTTTCTTTAAAACTTTGGCGCGGTGGGATAGGAGCAATAAATCTATTGTGATCTTCAACTCTATCGAGTTCATCTAGGTAAGAAGTAGGTGCGGATTGATCTAGAGATAAGTTCTCCACCATTGACTGAAATTCCATTTCAATCAGCTCGCGCTCTGTAGCGTCATCAGGGCCATCTTGGCGCTTCTCTTTATCGCTCATTGCTCCTGCTCCAAGATTTCAACATGGTTTATATTCGCACATTCCAACCTTTTGGCGCTAAATTAGCCTCATGAACAACCTGCCGTACGGCATCTTGCGCGCATTCTTAACCCCATTTCTGATGATCCTCTTTCGCCCAAAGGTGAAAGGGCTGCGCAACGTTCCTGGAAGTGGTCCGGTAATCATCGCCTCCAACCATCTCTCATTTAGCGACTCGATCTTTATGCCGCTAGTTGTTCCTCGCAAAGTTACCTTTCTTGCTAAGAGTGAATACTTCACATCGCCCGGACCGAAAGGTCTTCTTAAGAAGTTAACCTTTATCGCTCTTGGACAAGTACCTGTAGATCGCTCAGGAGGCCGGCGCAGCGAGGCAGCTCTAATCGCGGGCCTTAAAGTCTTGGCAGAAGGAAAGTGTTTAGGCATCTACCCTGAAGGAACTCGATCTCCGGATGGACGCCTTTATAAGGGACGTAGCGGAATCGCCCGCTTAGCAATTGATTCGGGTGCGCCGGTAATTCCTGTTGCAATGTTTAATACTGAAAAGATTCAACCTACCGGAACAGTGGTTCCGAAGGTGATGCGAGTTGAAATGATTTTCGGTGAGCCAATGTACTTTGAAGGCGATTCAACGGATCTGCTTCACTTAAGAGATGTGACCGATAAAATTATGTCAGCAATTCAGGCGATGTCGGGGCAAGAGTATGTTGATACTTATGCAACGAAGGCGAAGAAGAGTTCCGATGAGGACGAAGGCTAGTTACTTTCGATCGCTAGGCGCTTAACCAGGAAATTACAAGTGTCGCAATCTGGACCGGCTTCAGGCAGATCACCTTCAATAACGTCGATTAAATCTGAGATCAATGAATTAAATTGTGCCTGATCTCGCGTTACGTGCAAATAGTGCTGCGTCACGCCGAATCCATGTGCGCCATCTGCAGTCTCGGCAATGCCAGCTAACTTCCAGACTAAGAGACCCATACTCGAGACCGGAAATGGCTTACCTTTCTCTGGGTTCTCCAGCGCGTAGGCGTAGGCCTCAAGCTGGGGAGCATAAAATTGTGCGTTATCTCTTTCGGAATCCGAGACTTTGCAATCAATGATTCCAACTGATCCATCATCGTAATGAGCCAACAAATCGTAAATTCCTAGGATCCGCCAACGCGTTGGCTTTCCATCTACTTCGATGGGTGCGCTCTTCACCCACTGTCCCCATTGCTTAACAACGCCAGGCGCAAGAGAAGGATCTAAATCAGGCATAGATGCGCGGCGAAAATGTTCTTCCTGTGCGGCTGAGAGTGGTTTCACCAAAGGAAATTGTCCAGGCATTGTGATCTTGAACCAGTACTTAATCCAGAGGCAACGCTTGCACGTTGATAATCCAAATGTCAGATCTGATGGGGCGATAGTGTCGCGGGCAGGTGATGCTGGTTTAGCTATCTTTGTGCTCATGCGATGATTAAATCACGCACTGCTGTTGCAATCACCGATAGACCCAAGATAACCATAACTATTCCACCAGTTGCTCGTAATTTTTCGAGACGTCGCTCATCGCTTGCTAACCAGATACGGGCAGTGCCTGCTAACAAACCCCAGGTGCCATCAGAGATAAATGCCAAGATTGAGAAAAGTGCACCGAGTATTAAGAGTTGTGAAGTAACTTGTCCGCGATCGATATCGATGAATTGGGGGAGGACCGCTGCGTAAAAAACTAGCCCTTTGGGGTTGAGCGCTCCCACCCAAAAACCATCACGCACAGATCTCCAAAATGTTGGAACAAGTGTTCCCTGGTTTCGCATATCCGCTGCATGAACTTTGCGGGCGCGAATCGCGGTAATTCCAAGATAGATCAGATAGCCACCACCACCCCATTGAACTGCCAAATAGGCGAGATGGGAGCGAGAGAGAATTGGCCCTAAGCCAAATGCAACCAGTGAGGAGAGCGCAAAGGCGCCGGTGACATTTCCTGCAACTGTAAAGACTGCAACCTTTCTTCCCCAAGCGATCGCACGTGCAATAACGAAGAGAACGCTGGGCCCAGGGGCAAGGATGATTATCATCGCCGCAACGATGTACTCAAACAATCGACTTGGGATAACCACTTGGTAATTCTAACTCCAAAAAATAAAGGGAAAAATCAAAGTAAAAGGGGCGGGTTACCCCGCCCCTTTTACTTACTGCAAATTACTAGCTGCGCGCCTTGGTTATCGCATGTAGTACGCGATATCCGATGACTGCAACCAAGGTTCCATTGACGATTCCTGTAAATGTGTAATCACCACGAGTCCAAGAATAATCAGCGATGCCCATGATCAGAGCAGAACCGGCGATCAACAAATTAGTTGAATTTGAGAAATCAACCTTAGATTCGATCCAAATGCGCGCACCCAGAATTCCAATCATGCCGAAGAGCGCGGTAGATACTCCACCGAGCGCTCCTGCCGGAGTTGCACTTAGCACCGCTCCAAATTTTGGTGAAAGCGATAGCAAGATCGCGCCAACGCCTGCAATCCAATATGCCGCAGTCGAATAAACGCGAGTTGCAGCCATAACGCCAATGTTTTCGGCGTAAGTAGTGGTTCCAGAACCTCCACCGAAGCCGGCGAGAGTAGTTGCAACGCCATCTGCTACGAGTGCGTTACCCATTTGGTCATCTAGATCTTTACCAGTCATTGCGGCAACTGATTTAACGTGCCCCACGTTTTCTGCGATCAATACAAGAACAACAGGTAAGAAGAGAATCATTACATTCATGCTAAATGTTGGAGTTGTGAAGGTAGGAACTGCAAACCAAGCAGCTGCTTCAATTCCCTTAGTGTCAACATCTCCCATAGCCAAAGCAACGATGTAACCAACAGCTAGTCCCAAGAAGATGCTGATGCGACTCAAGAATCCCTTTGAAATTACGCTGATTAAGCCGATGCTTCCCAAAGTTATGATTGCGATCATTGGTTCTTTAGTGAAGTTACCTTTAGCAGCTCCGGCTAGGTTGAAACCGATAAGCATCACGATTGTGCCTGTTACCACTGGTGGAAGTAGCCAGTTGATCCAACCGATTCCGGCAGCCTTAACTGCGAAACCGACTAGTGCTAGCACAACGCCAGTAAAGACGATACCCCCAAGCGCTGCAGCCATTCCGCCACCCGTAGCTGTTGATGCAACTGCTGCGGCAATCGGTCCGAGGAAAGCAAATGATGAACCTAGGTAGCTTGGAACCTTATTTTTGGTAATGATCAGGAAGAGGATTGTGCCGATTCCTGAGAAGAAGAGCGTTGTGGTTGGGGGAAACCCTGTGATGATCGGAACTAGGAATGTTGCGCCAAACATGGCGGCGATATGTTGTAGTCCTACACCAGCGGTGCGAGGCCAGCTGAGTCTTTCATCTGTTGAGACGACTGCTCCATCAGAAATCTTCTTTCCATCTCCGTGAAGTTTCCAAGTAAGTAAAGACATTGATTACCTCTCCAATTGAATTGCCACGAGAGCGGCCACGGTATGTGAGCGCGCTTAACACGAGGAAGTTTTGGAAGGGAAGTTTTGGAAGGGAAGTTTCCTCAAGAGTACGTGGGCCGAAAGCGATACTCCAAGGTATTTCCTTGGCGAGTCGCAATAAAAACCCCCCGCCACCTGCAAATACGCAGTTGACGAGGGGCGCCCTCACGGAGAGTTGAGGGTTAAATCGTCGCCTCCTCAGGGACGCGACGAATATGTAGTAACCCTAGAATCGAGAGGAAAAGCATCACAGCTGATCCAGCTAGCGCCACGATCGCAGATATTCCCGCTATTGAACCCAAAGTTCCAAATGCATATGCAGTTAGCAAAGTGCCTCGCAGGACAGTGCCTCTAAATACCGTTTCTACCATTCCGGCTTTTGCCGCCGCTTCTGCCTTAAGAGTTAAGTCATTTGGATTTGCGGCAAGCGCTGCACCGGCAGCACGGTTAGCTGAAGATGCTGCAGCGTAGGTAGGCATCTTCGCTAAGTGAAATCCCAAGTAATTATCTGCATACATTTGTGCCTGCTTAGCATCGACCATGACTTTATCGCCGTTATCGAGGAAGAACTTTGTGATATCTGCGCTTTCATCAGCGTTTCCGGTCTCCGCAGGGATTGTGATTTCTTGCGCCTTGAGCTGTGAACTAACGGCGTCAGAGGCAAAATTTGCACCCCAGTTTAATAATCCAGCCGCAATCAATAAGAAGACAGATAGCCCAAATCCCACAGCAGTAACTATTTTGTCAAAACTCTTTCTCTTCATTTTACTCTCCCTTTAATTCACCTATCGATTAGGTGTAGGGCAATTAATACTCCTGTCTTGCTATTGTTTTGACTGAATATGGCAGGGCTAGCACTTCACCATAATTGATGAGTGATAGCCCTGAAAAATTAATGACTTAGTTAATGAACTTCGCGATTACAGAGCGATTGCCCGTCGGGGCCAATTTCTAAATGAGAACAAGCTACGTTTAAGCGATCGAATGCGGCATCGCCATAATGTGTGCGATAGGCCAACGCCAATAAGACGCGGATATTTGTGTCAGGATCAGATTTAATGTTGAAGGCTTTTGCGGCGCGACTAATAGTATTTTCAATGACCTTCTCGGTATGAGATGTTTCTCGTGCGATCGCTGAGTTAGTTTTGCCCTCGCAGAGCAGGCCAAGAACCAGTTGCTCAAAGGGATTTAGTTCTCGCGCAGTAATTGTGATATCTCTTGCCATTTTGACCTCTCCGTCACCGCCATTGTCCTACTTTCCTACTAGGTTACCAACGAGTAGGATGGTCAAATGTCCGTAATAACTAGCCGCCGCGAAGGCGATATCCAGGTTTTAACCTTTAACCGCCCTGCCAAGATGAATGCGCTCACTCGTGAGATGTATGCAGGGTTGGCGACGGGCCTAAATGAGGCTGCCGGTGATTTTGGAGTCCGTGCCGTCATCATCACTTCTGAGGGCGATCACTTCACCGCCGGAAATGACATCTCTGATTTCCTCGCCAATCCACCTTCAGGTGAAGATAGTGATGTTGCAAAATTTCTCGGATCTTTACTTGAATTCCCAAAACCACTAATTGCCGCCGTTAAGGGAAACGCAGTCGGTGTCGGTACAACAATGCTGCTCCATTGCGATGTCGTAATCGCCGCACCTACTGCAAAGTTTTCTATGCCATTTGCTTCCCTTGGTTTAGTACCTGAGGCGGGATCGAGTTACCTATTCCCACTTTTAGTTGGCTACCAACGCGCCGCCAAAATTTTCTTTACTGGAGAAAGCTTCGACGCTGAGAGCGCCCGCGAGATGGGGCTAGTTGCAGAAATCGCACCAGACCCATTCAGCGCTGCGCTCGAGTTAGCAAAAGCAATTGCAGCAAATCCACCACAAGCAATGATCAATACCAAGG
The DNA here is from genome assembly GCA_947463335.1 of Actinomycetota bacterium. The sequence continues at coordinate 7,406 of CANHRF010000008.1, read as the reverse complement.
CACTGTTGAAGGCGAGCAAGCACGATGCAGTTGCAGCGGTAATGAAGGCGGAATTTGAACTCTTCTCTCTCGCTCTGCAATCAGAAGAAGCAATGGAAGCGTTTATGAACTTTATGGCTAAGAAGGGAAAGTAATGTCAATCACTGGAGATTTATCAGGAAAGAAGATCTTTGTAACTGGGGGATCTCGAGGGATCGGTCTAGCGATAGCGTTACGTGCCGCCCGTGATGGCGCATCCATTGCAATTGCTGCAAAAACATCTGATCCCAATCCGAAACTTCCAGGAACAATCCATACTGCGGCCGAAGAAATACGCGCAGCTGGTGGAACGGCGCTGGCTATTCAATGCGATCTGCGTGATGAAAATCAGATCGCTGATGCCATTGCACAAACCGCAGCGGAATTCGGTGGCATAGATATATTGATCAATAACGCCAGTGCGATCAATTTGACCCCGACTGAGGCAACGCCAGCGAAACGCTTTGATTTAATGTTCGATGTAAATGTAAGAGGCACTTTCCTGGCCTCCCAAGCAGCGATTCCGCACCTTCGCGCCTCTGCTGAGGCAGGTCGCAATCCGCACATTCTGACGCTCTCGCCACCACTTTCAATGAAGGCGAAGTGGTTTCAACATCACGTTGCCTACACAATGGCCAAGTACGGAATGTCTATGTGCGTCCTTGGAATGTCAGAAGAGTTTCGCAAGACTGGGATTGCGGTTAACGCGTTATGGCCGCGCACCGCAATTGATACCGCAGCACTCCAAATGATTCCGGGAATAGATACTGCCGCCTGTCGCACACCTGAGATTCTCGCCGATGCGGCATATGTAATCTTAAATCGACCATCTAAAGAAACCACAGGAAACTTCTTTGTAGACGATGAAGTTCTAGCTTCAGTTGGTGTAACCGAACTAGATAAATACTCAGTAGTTCCAGGGACTAAAGATTTCCTCCTTGATTTCTTCCTAGACTAAAAAGATCTTCACGAGGTGCCGTAACATAGCGATATGAATTTAGAGTTAAACGGCACAAATGTTATCTCCGAGTCAGAGCGCTCAGGGAAAGCATCATCGCTCTTCTGGCCTTGGTGTGGCGCTAACGTTTCGCTACTTGCGCTCTCTTACGGTGCTTTTTTTCTTGGTTTTGGTATTTCTTTCTGGCAAGCAACGTGGGCAGCGATTATCGGAACCATCCTTTCTTTTGCTTTAGTTGGCTTTAGTTCATTAGCGGGAAAACGATCTAATGCGCCGACCATGGTTTTATCGCGCGCTGTATTCGGAATGAAGGGAAATCTAGTTCCGAGCTTTCTTTCATATCTCGTCTTTGTGGGATGGGAGACTGTTCTAGTCTCTCTTGCAACGCTTGCTACCGGAACGATCTTCGTTCGCTTGGGTGGAATTGATCAAGATCTTGCCATGGTCCTGGGATTTATTCTGGCGGCGGCGCTAACGATGTATGGCGGCGTTCTGGGACACAGCGTGATCATGCGTCTACAGAAATATCTAACGATTACTACCGTTGCAGCGACTTTGGTTTACATCGCGCTTACGCTGGATAACGTTAATTGGGAGCGAGTAAGCAGCATTCCAAATGGAACGCTGCAAGGATTCGTAGGCGCTTTAATATTTGGAATCACTGGTATCGGACTTGGATGGGTTAATACCGCAGCGGATTACTCAAGGTACTTGCCGCGAAAAACTTCAGGAAGCGCAGTCGTTGGTTGGACCATTTTCGGAGCGTCTATTGTCCCGATCTGCTTGGTAATTTACGGGGCGCTTTTGGCAGGAAGCGATCAAAAGTTAGCTGATGCAATCGCCAGCGATCCAATTGGAGCCTTAACTACGCTCTTGCCAACTTGGTACTTGGCGCTCTTTGCGCTGATAGCAATCTTGGGATTGGTCGGCGGTGCAATTTTAGATCTTTACTCATCAGGGTTAACTTTGATATCAACTGGCTTACCAATAAAGCGCCATATAGCAGCAGGCTTTGACGGTTTGATTATGTTAGCTGGAACTATTTATATCGTCTGGATTGCAGATAACTTCTTCTATCCATTCCAAGGTTTTCTCATCACGCTAGGTGTACCAATTGCAACTTGGTCTGCCATCTTCGTGACTGATGTTTTGATGCGACGTAATCCATATGCGGAAGTAGACCTCTTCTCTATCTCTGGACGATATGGCGCATGGAACTGGCGTCCATTGCTAGTTATGGCAGTCGGCACTTTTGTGGGTTGGGGATTTGTTACCAACACCTTCGCTAGCTGGCTCTCGTGGCAGGGCTATCTGCTCTTCTTAATTGGAGGCAAAGAGGGGCCGTGGGCATTTGCAAATGTGGGAGTGATATTTGCTTTGGTCATTGGATTTTGTGGGCACTTCTTGATCTCGGGACGAAAAATTCGCGCCCAAGATCGCGCCTTAAGTTAGGGTATCTACATGATCTCTCGCATATCCCCACTGCGCGATTTCTTGAGGCGAGAATCATCTGGCGGCGTTCTTATCTTGATCGCATCTGGTCTTGGATTACTGATTGCGAATTCGCCACTTTCAAAGAGTTACTTTGATGCGCTCGATAAGCGAATCTCTATTGGCGCAGATTGGTATGTAATTGATCTTTCAGTTCTTAAGATAATCAACTATCTCTTTATGAGCATCTTCTTCTTTGTCGTCGGTCTTGAAATCAAACGAGAGATGACCTCTGGGCATTTAGCCTCGCTTAAGAAGGCGATGTTGCCGTTAGTCGCAGCAATCGGTGGAATGGCAGTTCCAGCGCTTATCTATCTCGCAATAGCTGGTGGTGAAGCACCGGGCGGCTGGGGAGTTCCGGTAGCAACCGATATCGCCTTGGCAGTTGGTTTACTGACCATGCTCGGAACTAGCGTTGCTGCCTCGCTGAGGTCTTTTCTACTTGCCCTGGCAGTGATTGACGATATTGGCGCAATCTTAATTATCGCCTTTGTATATTCAACGGGAGTAAACTTTTCCTGGTTGTTGGCGGGAGTGATTTGCGTCGGAGCGATCGTAGGACTTCAGAAAGTTAAAGTAACTTCAATCTTCATTTATGTGCTTTTCGCTGCAACTCTATGGTTCTCACTCTATAAAACTGGTGTACACCCAACCTTGGCTGGCGTAATTCTCGGCCTAATGACTCCGAATATTGCCCATCACGAAACAGATATAGAAGATATCGAAGATGGCAGCGTCTCAGTTATTGAATGGCTAGAACACAAATTCCATCCAGTCAGCACATTTGTCGTTCTTCCTATCTTTGCCTTCGCCAATACCGGCGTTGCCATTACCTTGGAGTCAATCAAGGGCGCCAGTCAGTCGCTTATCGCCTGGGGTATTTTCTTTGGCTTGGTTATCGGTAAACCGCTGGGAGTTCTCTCTGCGGCAATTGCAGCTAAGCGTCTAAAGATTGCAGAAATGCCAGAGGGCGTTGGCCCAAGATCACTTCTGGCGACTGGAAGCGCCGCCGGAATTGGTTTCACCGTAGCAATTTTTATCGCGAATTTAGCCTTTACCGATTCTGAGACGCAAGATATCGCGGTACTTGCGGTGATTGTGGCATCTATTGCAAGTGCGCTTCTTTCAACTTTGATCTTTAAATTTAGCGCTAGAAAATAGTTGTTAAAAGCAGAAAGCCCGCCAAATTAATGGCGGGCTTTCTTACTATTTGATCTTAGATATCGAAGTAGAGTTCGAACTCTGCTGGATGTGGACGCAAGCGAACATAATCAACTTCATTCTTGCGCTTCCATTCGATCCAAGTTGAGATGAGGTCTTCGCTGAAGACTCCGCCCTTGGTCAAGAACTCGTGATCGTTCTCAAGGTTATTGAGCACTGCTTCAAGTGAACCAGGTACCTGAGGAATCGCAGCAGCTTCTTCACCTTCGAGCTCGTATAAATCCTTATCGACTGGAGCAGGTGGCTCGATCTTGTTAAGGATTCCATCAATACCTGCCATCAACATTGCAGCGAATGCAAGGTATGGATTCGATGATGGATCTGGGCAACGGAATTCAACGCGCTTTGCCTTTGGTGATGAACCAGTAATCGGAATACGAATACAAGCAGAACGGTTACGTGCTGAGTAAACGAGATTTACTGGCGCTTCATAACCTGGAACTAAGCGACGGTAAGAGTTAACCGTTGGGTTAGTGAAGGCGAGAAGTGATGGTGCGTGCTTTAGCAGACCGCCGATATACCAGCGGGCCATATCTGAAAGATCGCCATATGTTCCTGCTTCGAAGAAGAGTGGCTTTCCATCTTTCCAAAGTGATTGGTGCACGTGCATACCTGAACCGTTATCTCCGAAGAGCGGCTTTGGCATAAAGGTCGCAGTCTTGCCACCCTCCCAAGCTACGTTACGGATGATGTACTTAAATTTCATTAACTCATCACCTGCGCTAAGGATGTCGGTGAAGCGGTAGTTAATTTCCATCTGTCCGGCAGTACCAACTTCGTGGTGTGAGCGCTCAACGAGAAGACCAGCGCGACCCAACTCCATAACCATCTCATCGCGCAAGTCGGCGAATTGATCGGTTGGAGAAACAGGGAAGTATCCGCCCTTAATGCGAGTGCGGTATCCACGGTTTGGTGTTCCATCTGGATCGGCCACGATTCCTGTATTCCATGCGCCTTCATATGAATCAATGTGGTGGTAGGACTCATTGATTCCAGTGCTAAAGCGAACGGCATCGAAAACATAAAATTCTGCTTCTGGAGCGAAGAATGCTTGATCAGCGATTCCGGTTGACTTCAAATAATCAACAGCTTTCGCAACTACGCCACGTGGATCACGTGAGTAAGGAGTGTTATCGCTTGGGTTATGAACTGAGAAGAGAATAACTAAAGTCTTCTCTAAGCGGAAAGGATCAATGAATGCAGATGAAGGGATCGGCAACAACTTCATATCTGATTCGTGGATTGACTGGAAGCCACGGATCGATGAGCCGTCGAACATTAAGCCGTCGGTAAAGACCGCCTCATCAAATGACTCAACTGGAACGTTGAAGTGATGTTGGATACCTGGAAGATCGGTAAAACGAACATCGACAAGTTTCACATCTTCTTTCTTTATAAATGCAAAAATTTCTGCGGAATTCTTAAACATTAACTCTGCTCCTGGTATCTTCGAATTTTCGAGTGTAAGGCCGGATGGTTAGATCTGACAGATTTACTCGGGCCTTCACCTTTGAGGGCGACCGATCTGGGTAAACCATAAGTCTCCAAAGGGCATTTGGCATAACCGGTGTGTTACATCCATGTAAAACCTGCAACGGGATCGGCTGGTCGGTAGGCTCACCTGCATGAAACACCAGATCAGTTTGGGTCGCCGCTTCCTGGGCTTAAGCATCGATTGGCTGATGTGTTACGCGATCGCGCTGGGGTTCTTCAGCGGAAGCGGCTCTCTGGCAGAACGCGCCTCACAGGCCCGCCTGCCCCACCTGGCTATCTTCTTCGTCGAGGTATTACTTCTGACCGCATTTGGGGGAGCGACCGCCGGACACCGAATTGTCAGATTACGGGTAGTTCAATTTCACAGTGGTGCAAACCCAACGCCTCTGCAGGCGCTAATCAGAACGGTCTTGCTTGCTCTGGTGGTGACCGCGATTACCTATGATGAAAATGGTCGTGGAATTCACGAACGGCTCAGCGGAACGAAGTTATTAGATACGAGAAAAGTTAAGAAGTAATTAACGCTTTGGAACGCGAATTCCCTTAGGCATTGGTCCCTTTGGAATCGGCATAGACATTCCACCGATTGCCTTAAAGCGAGCACGGACTTCGCGCATTTGATGTGCGGAAAGTTTCTTTGGCAGCTTCGTTACCTTCTTCTGTAACTTACGAAGCGGTACTTGACCTTCGCCATCGCCGACGTAGATCTCAGTAACTGGAACTCCTGGTGCAAAGCGTTCAGATTTTCTATGTTCATCTTGCAACATGGCACGGACCGCTTGGGTTCCTTCGCCAGTTAAAACAATTCCAGCGCGACCGATACTCCGGTGGACCATATCTTGATTCTTTGTCACAGCAACAGCAGGTGTAGTAACCCAACCTTTGCGAATCGCCATAAGAACGCTAGCGCCAGCGCCCATCTGTCCTTCAATAGATGCGTAAGCAGCTGATGATGCAATACGTGTGAAGAAGAACATTGCAGCAAGTACTGCAACAGGTAGAGTTACAAAGCCGAGATAAATTGGATGGCCGATGACAATGCCGGTTGAGATTCCAATAGCCCAAGTGATTGCAAAGACTCCGAAGATACCGGCGCCGATCCAAGGCTTAACGCTCTTGGTTACTTTATAAGCATCACGAAATGTTTGAAAACGGACCTTCTTGATCTTTGGCTCTTTCGCCTTCTTCTTCTTAAACATAGGCTCAGTTTAGGGGAGCGGGCGCTGTACCACCAAGACGAGTCGGCGCCCAGCGCTGACCAAGGTGGTTATCTGGGTATTTCTCTTGAATTTCGTGTAAAAGTTTGATGAGGGTTTCACGTAGCGCTTTTTCGCCGGCCTCAACATCGTCACCTTTTTCGAAGATAAGTGGTTCTCCAAATTTGACGAAAATCGGCACTTTCTTTCGGCGCAAATCTCGCTTAACTCCCTTGGTCCAGATCCGCTGTGAGCCCCAAATAACTGCTGGCACCACCGGCACGCCTGCGCCCATCGCCAAACGAACTGCACCTGACTTAATCTCTTTGACTTCAAAGCTCTTTGAAATTGTGCCTTCTGGAAATATCCCAACAATTTCTCCAGAACGTAGCGCGCGCATAGCAGCAACAAAAGATGCAGAACCATTATCGCGATCAACATTTATATGGTGCATTCCGCGCATCAGGGGACCGGCTAATTTATTATCGAAGATCTCTTTCTTCGCCATAAATCTAACTAATCGATTGGCTGGCAGAGCCGCAGTTCCGATGAGAGCGAAATCAAGATATCCGATGTGGTTCATCGCCAAGATTGCGCCACCTTGACGAGGAATCTTTTCATCACCCTCAAAGTGAAATTGCAGACCTAGATACTTCCAAAAACTCTTTAATACGATGATTACTGGCGGATAAACAACTTCAGCCACGCACTGATCCTAGATCGGCACGCGCTTCAACCGCTTGCTTATAGAGACGCCCCGCACGGTAACTAGAACGGACGAGCGGACCACTCATTACGCCTAAGAAACCGACTGCTGTGGCTTCTGCTGCTAACTCCACAAACTCTTCTGGCTTAACCCAGCGCTCAACTGGATGGTGCTTATTTGTTGGGCGAAGGTATTGCGTGATTGTGATCAGGTCGCAACCCGCATCGTGGAGATCGACTAACGCTTGTGAAACTTCTTCACGAGTTTCGCCTAGCCCCAAAATCAAATTCGATTTAGTAACAAGACCGAAATCGCGGGCCAT